>NZ_JBEOWM010000002.1:0-241678 GCF_040296045.1 Streptomyces sp. NPDC002490
GCGCCGGCGCCGGCCCCCCCCCCCCGCCCGCGCGCGCGGCCGCCCCCCCCGCCCCCCCCGCCGCGCCCCCGCCCCCCCCCGCGGCGACAAGCCGGACGGACCGCCCCAGACTTGTCGGGGACATGGGGAGTCAGTGCCTGCAGCGCCCTCCGGTTGTCTGCATAATCGCCTTCAGACAATGGGGAGGGGACCCAGACGGTGAACCGACAGACATGTCCGCGGTGCGGAGCGCCTGCGGGCGCGGGCGCACCCGGCGGCTGCGGCTGTGCCGCGTGGACCGGGGGGCCCGTCCACGGCACCGACCCGGTCGCCGGCCACACCGCCCCGGCCCACCCGTCCGACCCGTCGTACCCGGGGGCCGCGCCGCACCCGGAGCACCCCGCCCGCCACGCGGAACCCACCGACCACACCGGCCAGTTCGCCCGGGTCCAGGTGCGCCCGTACCTGGGCCAGGCGGATTCGGGTGACCCCGCGGGGCCGCAGCCCGGCACGCCCCCCGCGCCGGCCGCGGACTCCCCCACCCGTCCGCTGCCCCGGGTGACCGGAGCCGGCCCGGGCCCTCTGACGCCCCCGGGCCCGATGCCGCCGCACCGGGAACCCGCCGGGGCGCAGCCCCCCGCGCCCGGAGCGCCGCCACCCTCCGCCGTGGTCCCGGGCCCGCAGCCCGGGGTCGCGGCACCGCACGCCTGGGCGGGGGCGCAGGGCGGGCCGGGCACGGCCCCCGGCGAGCAGTTCACCGGCCCGGACCTGACGGGCGACCGGGTTCGGGCGGCCGAGCCCCGCCCGGCGACCCGGCCGCGTTCGGTGCACCCCGCCGAGGACACCCGCCCCCCGTACCCGGTGCCCGCCGAGACGCCCCGGCAGCGGCCGGTGCAGCAGGACCCGGTGGACCGGCTGGACCGCATCGAACCCGACTCCGGGTCCCGCCGGCGGCGGCTCGCCCTCATCGCCACCTCGGGCCTGGCGGTGGCCGCGGTGAGCATCGGGGTGGTCGCCAGCGGGGTGTTCAGCTACGAGAAGCCCCAGCACGACAAGGCGCTCCCGGACATCGACACCACCGTCCCGGACACCTCTCAGCCCGGCGGCGAGGACCCCACCGAGGAGCAGCGGGCGCCGACGTCGGGCGCGTCGAAGAGCACGCCCGGGAAGGTGCCGCCCTCGGCGGGCGCGCCGCCCACCACCGCCGCACCGCGCACCCCGGGGACCACCACCAGCCCGTCGAAACCGCCGGGCGGGAAGTCCTCCTCGCCGAGCGCCTCCGAGCCCTCCGCACCGCCCACGTCCGGCTCCGCTTCCCGGCCCGCAGACCCCGCCCGGCCCGCCCCCGGCGGGGTCCTGCGCGTCGGCGACCGGGGACCCGCGGTGCAGGACCTCCAACAGCGGCTGTGGCAGATGCGCCTCTACACCGGTTCGCGCGACGGCGTCTTCAACTCGGAGGTGGCGCAGGCCCTGACCCGCTACCAGATAGCCCGGGGGATACCGGAGCCCCGCGGGACGTACGGACCGGTGTCCCGCGGCGTGCTGGAGGCCGAGACCTCGGCCCGCGGCGAGGACCGGGGCGGCAGGGGCGACGACTGACGCGTCGGCGGCCCGCGGTCGGTCGCCCGCGGCCGTTACGGGACGAGGACCAGCCGGAGGGCGCCGTCCGCCGCGACCTCGACCCGGATCCGGGTGAGGTCGTCGATCTGGACCGTGGGGCCGTGCACCGCCGCCCGGGGGCCGATGCCGACCACGCGCATCCCGGCGGCGAGCCCCGCCGCGACACCGGCCGCCGAGTCCTCGAAGACCACGCAGTCCGCGGCCGGCACCCCGAGTTCGGCGGCGCCCTTGAGGAAGCCCTCGGGGTCCGGCTTGCTGGCGCCCACGTTCTCGGCGGTCACCCGGACCCGGGGCAGGGCGAGCCCGGCCGCGCCCATCCGGGCGGCGGCCAGTTCCCGGGTGGCGGAGGTCACCAGGGCGTGCGGGGCTCCCAGGGAGACCAGGGAGGAGAGGAAGTCCGCCGCGCCCGGCACCGGCACCACCCCGTCGAGGTCGGCGGTCTCCTCGGCGAGCATCCGGTCGTTGTCCGCGTGGTTCTCGGCCATGGACCGCTCGGGTAGCAGCAGCGCCATCGACGCGTACCCCTGACGTCCGTGGACCACCTGCATGACCGTGTCGGCGTCGAGTCCGTGCCGCGCGGCCCAGCGCCGCCAGCAGCGTTCCACCACCGCGTCGGAGTTCACGAGGGTGCCGTCCATGTCCAGCAGCAGGGCCCGGGCGGTCAGTACGACGGTGTCCGACATCGGCGTGCTCCAAGGGTGGGGGTGAGGGTGGTGCACGGGGATCGGACCCCGTACGGGGGACGCAGGACGACCGGGCCGGCTGCGGACGACCGGCGGGCTGCCGCCGGTGGCCGGTGCGCGGCCGGTGCGCGGCCGGGGACGCCCCGGTCGGGCTCGACCGGGCGGACGTGCCGGGTCGGCGGACGGGCGGGGCCGTGCGCTGCGCGGGGCCGTGCGCTGCCAAGGTGGCCCCGCCCGCTGGTCAGGGAGGGCGAGCGGGAACCACTTTGTTTCAACACGGTACAAAACAATCGGCCATCACGCCACCACCCCGACCCCTCGGGCACCTCAGCCGGCCACCGCCTCGTACAGGCTCCAGACGCCGAGCCCCAACATCAACAGGGCGGCCACCTTGGTGATCAGCCGCAGCGGCACCCGCTTCATCAGCGCCTTGCCGCCGACGATGCCGAGCCCGGCCACCGCCCAGAGCGCGAGCACGGCCCCGAGCCCCACGGACAGCGGGTCGTCGTAGCGGGCGGCGAGGTTGGCGGTCATGATCTGGGTGAGGTCGCCGAACTCGGCGACCAGGATGAGCATGAACCCGGTGCCGGCGACCTTCCAGAAGCTCTGGTCCTCGGGCTGGCGCACCTCCTCGTCCCCGTCCCCCTTCTTGAAGGCGAGCACCGCCGCGCCCCCGAGGAAGAGCACACCGGTGATGGCGCTGAGCAGCCGCTCGGGCAGCAGGGTCAGGACGCTGCCGGCGGCGACGGCGAGGGCCACGTGGACGGCGAAGGCCGCGGCGACCCCGGCGAACACGTACGAGGCGCGGTAGCGCGTACCGAGCACGAGGCCGGCGAGCGCGGTCTTGTCCGGCAACTCGGCCAGGAAGACGACGCCGAAGACGAGCGCCGTCACGCTGATGCTGATCAAGGTTCCTCAATCGGTCGGGCCACCCCACCGAGAGTCACTGCGATCGACACCTCGGCACGGCAGCGCTGACGCGTGCACGGATGCGCACGCGGAACACTACTGGCCGAAGGTCTCGCTGGCCGGACCTCGCGGTCCTGCCTCCGGGCGCCGGCTCAGACGAGCTGAGCAGTGTGTCGACGGTCCGGCGAAGAGCTACTCCCCTTCTGCTGCCCCCATGGTACGCGAGCCGCTCGACGGCCACGCCGAGCGGCGCCGGCGGGGGCGGTGTCCACCGGCGCGCGGTGCGGCCCGTTCCTCCACGACGGCGCACGAGGGCATGCGGTGGCGCACGGCGAAGCGCCGCGGAGGAGGAGCAGGAGGTGCGTCCTCCCGGTTCCCGCCGGTTCGCAACTCTGCGCCCCATTCCGGAACATGAGCCTCCGTTATCTCCCTTGATGTGACGTGGCCATGCCGCAACCCTGTTCCCTGTGCGCCCGTGTTCCGCACGTCGGACGCCCGGCCCGGACGGACCCCTCCGTTCCGCGCCTCCCGCCCCACGACGCCCAGGGAGACCCCATGCCCCGTGGCCCGGCCCCCGCCGCCCACCCGCCCGCCCGTCGCCGTCACCGTCACCGCCGGGGGACGCTCCTCGCGCTGACGACGGGCCTGTCCCTGCTCGCCGCGCTCACCGGTCCGGCGGCCCAGGCCGCACCGCCCACTCCGGTCAGCGCGGCCACCGCCCGCACCTACCTGGCCCGGCTCACGGTGGCCCCCGAGGGTTCGTCGGCCGGCTACAGCCGGTCCAAGTTCCCGCACTGGAGCACCGTCTCCGGCACCTGCAACACCCGGGAGGTCGTCCTCGAACGGGACGGCACCGACGTCGTGCAGAACGCCGCCTGCGCGGCCGTCTCCGGAACCTGGACGTCCGCCTACGACGGCGCCGTCTGGACCGCCGCCTCCGACCTCGACATCGACCACGTCGTCCCGCTCTCCGAGGCGTGGCGGTCGGGCGCGGACGACTGGACCACCAGCGCCCGCAAGGGCTTCGCCAACGACCTGGTCCGCCCCCAGTTGATCGCGGTCACCGACAACGTCAACCAGGCCAAGGGCGACAAGGACCCGGCCGAGTGGCTGCCGCCCCGCGCCTCCTACCACTGCCTGTACGCACGGATGTGGGTGCAGGTGAAGGAGCACTACGCGCTCGACGTCGACCCGGCGGAGAAGTCCGCGCTCGCGGACCTCCTCGACTCCTGCTGACCGGCGCCCCGCGGCGGAACCGGGCGCCTCCCCGTTCGGCGTTCCGTACCGTACGGAGCCGGACGGACGAGGAGAGTGATCACGGTGACGGTACTCCGCTTGGGACCGCTGCTGAGGTACGTCGACGAAGCGGCGGCGACCGTGTGGGTCGAGACCGGCCTGCCCTGCACCGTCGAGGTGCGGTGCGCCGACGGGGCGGGCGGCCGGGCCCCGACGTTCCAGGTCTCCGGTCACCACTACGCACTGGTCACGGTGCGGGGGCTCACCGCCGGAACCGCCACCGGGTACGAGGTGTTCCTGGACGGCACCCCGGTCTGGCCGCCCACGACCGACGGGGTCGCCCGGTTCCCGCCCCCGGAGATCCGCGCCCCCGCGCCCGCCGCGCGGGGGCGCACCGCTGCCGACCGGCCGGCGGACCCACCCGTCCGGGTGGCCTTCGGCTCCTGCCGCTGGGCCGCGGCGACCCCCGACGGGACGGACCCCGTCGGACCCGACGCCCTCGCCGCCCTCGCCGCCCGCCTCGTCGCCGACCCCGAGGCTCCCCGCCCGGACGTCCTGCTCCTGCTGGGCGACCAGGTGTACGCGGACGAGGTCTCCCCGGCGACCCGACGCTGGCTGGCCACCCGCCGCGACCTGGACGAACCGCCCGGCGCACAGGTGACGGAGTACGAGGAGTACACCCGCCTCTACTACGAGTCCTGGTTGGACCCCGCGGTCCGCTGGCTGCTCTCCACCGTGCCGTCCTGCATGGTCTTCGACGACCACGACGTGATCGACGACTGGAACACCAGCGCCTCCTGGCTCGCCGACATCAGGGCCACCCCCTGGTGGCGGGAGCGCATCCTCAGCGGGCTGATGTCGTACTGGGTGTACCAGCACCTCGGCAACCTCCCCCCGGACGCCCTCGACCGCGACGAGGTGTACGCCCGGGTCCGGGCGACGCCGGACGGCACCGGAGCCCTCCGGGCCTTCGCCGTCGCGGCGGACGCGCACCCGACACGGGTGCGGTGGAGCTACCGCCGGGACTTCGGCCGGGTGCGGGTGTTGATCGCCGACACCCGCGCGGCCCGCGTCCTCGACGAGCAGCACCGCGCGATGCTCGCCCCCGAGGAGGCCCACTGGCTGCGCGAACAGGCCCTGGACGCCCCCGGCAGCTACGACCACCTGCTGATCGGCACCTCCCTGCCGTGGCTGCTCCCCCCGCTCGTCCACGACGGCGAGGTGTGGAGCGCGGCGCTGTGCCGGGGCGAGCGGGGCGCCCGGTGGGCACGGATCGGCGAGCGCCTGCGGCGCGGTGCCGACCTCGAACACTGGGCGGCCTTCCCGGAGTCGTTCGACTGGCTGACCGGGCTGGTCGCCGAGGCGGGCGCCGGCCCCGGGGCGCCGGCCTCGGTGTACGTGCTGTCGGGAGACGTCCACCACGCGTACGTCGCGGAGCCCACCCGCTGGCCGGCGGGCCCGCCCCCCGCCGCCCGGGTCCTCCAACTGACCTGCTCCCCCCTGCACAACTCCGTGCCCGCGCACTTCGTGGTCGCCTTCCGGTTCGGCTGGAGCCGGCTGGCCCGGGTCCTCGGGCGGCTCCTCGGGGCCCACGGGCGCAGCGGCCGGCGCACGACGGCATGGACCCGGCGGGGCGGACCGTGGTTCGGCAACCACCTGATGACCCTGACCCTGCACGGACGGGGTTCGCGCCTACGGCTCGACCGGGCGCGGGCCGGCGCGGACGGCGAGCCCCGCCTGGACACGACCTGGGATTCCTCGCTCACCCCCTGACGGCCGCCAAAGGCCCGCGTTCCGCGGCCCGTCGGCGACGCCTGCACCTCTCCGACCTGCGATTCCCCACCAGGAGACCTCGCCTGACGGTGCATCTCCCATGGGAGTGAGCCACCTTCGAGAGCGATACTTGGCCAAATGTTGAACTTGCAAGTACTCAGAAGGTCAACCTAACCTGTGGCCCCACTCGGTTACGTCCCCACACCACACCGAAGGAGAGTCCCCCCATGACTGGCCGTCTCAACAACGCCCAGCCCTATGCACTCGGCCTGTTCCGCATCGTCGTCGGCCTGCTCTTCGCCTGTCACGGCGCCGCGTCCCTCTTCGGCGTCCTGGGCGGCGCCCACGGCGGCGGCACCGTTCCCGCGGGCGAATGGCCCGGCTGGTACGCCGCCGTCATCCAGTTGGTCGGCGGCGGGTTGGTCATGATCGGCCTGGGCACCCGCGCCGCCGCGTTCATATGCTCCGGCTCGATGGCGTACGCCTACTTCAAGGTCCACCAGCCAGAGGCCCTCTGGCCCCTCCAGAACAGCGGCGAGTCCTCGGCCATGTTCTGCTGGGCCTTCCTGCTCCTGGTCTTCACCGGCTCCGGCGCGTTCGGCCTCGACCAGTTGTTCGCCTCGCGGTCGCGGAACGCGGGGGGTTCCTCCCGGCAGGAGTCCGCTGCCGCCCCCGTCTGAGCCCGACGCCGGTCCGCGCACCAGCCGACCGGCCCTCCCCCGGGGGCTTCCGGAGCACGGGGCGTGCTCCGGAAGCCCCCGGGGCGTTCCGGCTCGCGCCCCGAGGCGGGGCGATTCCTGTCAAACTCCCCCACCCTCCCCGCCCCGACCGTGGAGAACAGGTGAACCCCCGGTGGATCACAGGCGCGAATCCCGGCGTACGCTGTATGGCTGTCACCTAGCGCCGCCCCTGCCGCACACCACGCGACACCGCGGCATCGCGATGCCGACCCGGGGGAGATTCGGTGCTGGAGAGTATGGGCTCACTGACCGCGAGCCCATGGATCTACGTCGTCGTCGCCATCTCGGTGCTCCTCGACGTCTTCCTCCCCCTGCTGCCCAGCGGCGTCCTCGTGATCACCGCGGCCACCGCCGCCGCGGCCGGCACCGGGGCGGCGACCGGCCAGGTCCCGCACGACGTACCGGACATCCTGGCGCTGCTGCTGTGCGCCGCGACCGCATCGGTCCTCGGTGACTTCTGCGCCTACCGACTGGCCCGGAGGGGTGGCGCCCGGTTCGACCGGGCCATCGCCCGCTCCCGACGGCTCACCTCCGCCCAGGCCCGGCTGGGCTCCGCGCTGGCGCGCGGCGGGGGTGCCCTGGTGGTCATCGCCCGCTTCGCCCCGGCCGGCCGGTCCCTCGTCTCGCTCGGCGCGGGCGCCGCGCAGCGCCGCAGCCGCGACTTCCTGCCCTGGTCGGCCCTGGCCGGGGTGGTCTGGGCCGCCTACAGCGTCGGCCTCGGCTACGTCGGCGCCCAGTGGCTGGGCGCCACCTGGCTGGCGGCCGGGGTGTCCCTGCTGGCCCTCTTCGCCGCGGGCGCCGGCGCCGGTTACCTGATGCGCCGCCCGGCCCCCACCAGCGCCTCCTGAGGCTCCGGCACCGCGCCCCACAGGGTGGCGCACCGGGTCCGCCCCGAACGGGACGGGACCGCGGAAGCCGGATCCCTAGGAAGCCTCCGCCGGGGCGGGCTGCTTCCGACCCGCGCCCCGCACCTCCAGTCCGGCCAGGAGTTCGGCGGTGGCCGCGGCGACGGCCTCCACCGCGGCGTCGAACACCTCGCGGTTGTGGGCCGCCGGGGCCCGGAAGCCGGAGACCTTCCGCACGTACTGAAGGGCGGCGGCCCGGACCTCCTCCTCGGTGGCCTCCTCGGGCAGGACGGGCGGACGGAGCGTCTTGATGCTGCGGCACATGCCACCAGTGTCCCGCGACCGGGCGCCTCCCGGAAAGGACTCGCTCGAAAAATTCGAACAGGCGTACTATCGACGGGTGGCTGCGACCTATGACTTCCCGAGCGACCTCCTGGCCGGCCAGGAGGAGCTGCACCGGGTGCGCGCGGAACTCATCGCCCTGCTGAAGCGCCTGCCCTGGTCGGTGGAGCCCCTCGACGGGTTCACCGACGACGCCGGCTGGCGTCGGGTCGAACGCACCGCCTCCCCCGGCTGGAGCCCCGAGGAGCAGGACCAGGTGGAGGCGCTGCGCGCACGCGAGCACGAACTCGCCGTCTTCGTCACGTGTCACCACCACTGGACCGACGTCGCCGTCGGCAACCGGTCCGACGCCCGCTCGGCCCTGAAGCACACCGGGGGCACGTCGCCCTCCCCGACCGGCGGGACGGGCACGCAAGAAAGCCCCGGACCCCCTGACAACAGGTGATCCGAGGCTTCGGCGAAGACGGCTCCGGTGGGCGCGGACGGTTTCGAACCGCCGACATCTGCCTTGTAAGGGCAGCGCTCTACCACTGAGCTACGCGCCCGGAATGAATCGACAGCCTACCCTGCTTCCCCTCCGCCCCACACACCCGTGCGCCCCCGCGGACTGGGGTTATCCCCACCCCGGTTCGGGGTGCGACCCCGATGCCGCCGAGGGCCGTCGCGCCCTACGGTCGTACCACGCTCCGCACGACGCCCCGACCACCCTTGACCAGCCGCAGTGCCCCCGTGGGCACCGGACGGGCCGGGCCGCAGCGGACCACCACCGGGGGGACCTTCCATGACCGCACGCCCGAGCCGACCGCGCCGCACCCTGCTCCTCGTCACCGCGGGGGCGGCCCTGCTGGCCCTCGTCGGCTGCTCGTCCGACGCCGAGGAGGACTCCACCCCCGACCGGCGGTCCTTCGCCCTGCCCGGCACGACCCTGACCGTCGACTCGGACGGCTCCGCCCTCGAACTCGTCCCCGCGGACCACGAGGAGGTCCGCGTCACCCGCTGGTTCCAAGGACGCAAACTGATCGGCTCCTCGCCCACCTTCAGCTGGCGCATGCAGAACGACCAACTCACCCTGCGCCACGACTGCTCCGGCTTCATCGCCGTCTGCGACCTCAAACACCGCATCGAAGTGCCCCGCGACACCTCCGTCACCGTGCGCAACGGCGACGGTTCGGTGCGGGCATCCGGCTTCCGCTCTCCCCTCGACATCACGACGCGGAGCGGGTCCGTCCGGGTGCACGACACCAGCGGCGCCCTCACCCTGCGCAGCAGCGACGGCAGCATCAGCGCCGAGGGGGTGCGCTCACGCCGGGTCACGGCGCGCACCGACGACGGTTCGCTGCGCCTCTCCCTCGCGGCCGTTCCGGGACGGGTCGCCGCCCGGAGCAGCGACGGTTCCGTCACGATCGCCCTGCCCCGCGGCGAGCACGAGGCCACCCGCTACCGGGTGGAGGCCAGGAGCGGCGACGGCAGCGTCACCGTCAGCGTTCCCCGTGACGAACGGAGCCGGCACTCCGTCTCCGCCCGGAGCGGCAACGGCAGCGTCACGGTCCGGCACGCGAACTGAACGCCCCGTGTGCGCGTCCGTACCAGGTGGGAGAATGGCACCGGGCACGGCGGACCACAGCACGGGAGAGGAACGTGACGGCGACACCAGAACGGCCGTACACACCGACGACATCACCGACACGGATCACCCCCCACGTCTTCACCGCGGCGACCCCCCTCAGGCGCGCCCGCCCGTCCCCGGAGGCGGCTCCCGCCCGGGGCACGGCCGGGCGGCCGCGGCCAGGGGGACACCGCTCACGCGCCGAGAGCGCCCTCGGCCGGCTCGCGTTCCCCCTCTCCCTGTCCTTCTCCCTGCTCGGCTTCGCCCTGGCAACCCTCCCGGCGGCCTTCAACGGCGGCAGCACCCGACGGTGGTTCGGCGGGCGCGCCGAGGGCCAGCGCGCCCAGGCCCAGGCCGCCAAGGACGCTGCCGCCGCGGCGTTCTACGACCTCGACTCCGCCCAGCGCGATCTGCGCATCTCCATAGAGACCATCACCGCCGTCGACGACTCGCCCGCCGCCCGGCGTGCCGTCTCCGACTTCGGTGCGCTCGGCCAACGCATCGACGACGTCAGCCACCAGTACATCGCCGCGGTCGACGCCCACGACCTCGACCGCGACGACCTGGAGGCGTCGAGCGCCGCCCAGGCACGAGCCGAACTCACCCGCGCGAAGGACGCCCTCGTCGCGGTCAAGTCGGACCTCGACCGCTTCTCCGCGGGCCTCGGCCCCCTCCTGGACAAGGCCGAGACCCAACTCGCCCGGCTGGCGCCGTCCGTGGAGAGGGCCCGCCAGGCCCTGCTGGCCGCGACGACCGCCCTGGACGCCACTCGCTCCTCCGGCCTCAAGGCCGATGACCTCGCGGCGCGGCTCGCAGCCCTCGCCCCGGAGTTGACCAAGCTCAACCAGGGAGCCGGACGGCACGGGGTTCCGGAGACCCTGCACCGCGCCGAGCACGTCGCCCGGGATGCCGAAGCGGTGCGTTCCGAAGCCGAACGGCTTCCGGAACGGGCCGCCGAGATCGATCGCCGCCTCGTCTCCCTCCGTACCCGCGCCCAAGCACTCACCACCCGGTCCGAACAGGTCGACCCCGTTCTCAGCGAACTGCGTCGCCGCTTCGCCGCTGCCTGTTGGCAGGACCTCCAACAGGTCCCCGACCGGGCAACCACCGATCTCCGACAGGCCGAACTCAAGCTCGCCGAGGCCCAGACCGCCCGCGACGCGCAGCGCTGGCCCGATGCCGCCTCCCTCCTGTCCACCGCCCGTGCCCTGCTCAATGCCACCGACGAAGCGATCTCCGCCGCAGGCAACCGCCTTCGGATGCTGAACGCGGTGGCGGAGAACCCCGAGGGCGAGATCGAACGCACCCGCTTCGCCATTCGCGACGCCCAACGCCTGGCCATGGCCGGACGCCACACGCCCGACCCCCGTCACGCCCGTCCACTGGACACGGCGGTGGAGCGGCTGGAACGGGCCATCGGCACCCTCCAGGGGCGTCACCCTGACTACTGGCACTTCCTGACCGAGACCGAGGCCGTTCGTCAGCAGGTGGCCGCCGTGGTGTCCCTCATCCGCGGCGAACGCGGCACTGGCTCCTGACCTCCCCGCTCCTCCTGGGGCCCTTGTTCCCTGTCCATCCGTTCCGCCGTTCCTCTCACCGGCCCCGCCCGCGGACGCCTGCCGGGGCCGCAGCACCCGCGGGCTTGCGCCGGGCCGCTAATCTGATGCCATGCCTCGCTACGAGTACCGCTGCCGGACCTGCGGCGACATCTTCGAACTGAGTCGCCCCATGGCCGAGTCCGCCGCCCCCGCGCCCTGTCCGACGGGCCACGACGACACGGTGAAGCTGCTGTCCACGGTCTCCGTCGCCGGGACCGCGGGGGCCGCACCGGCTCGCGGCCCCGCCTCCGGCGGTGGCTGCTGCGGGGGCGGTTGCTGCGGCTGAAGGCTCCCCCGCCGAACGCATCGCCGGAGTGCCCACCCGTGCATCACGTGCCCAGGTACCGGAGCACGGCCAGCACCCGCCGCGAGTACCCGGCGCCTCCCGGGAGTTCCAGTTTGTCGAAGATCGCGTTGATGTGCTTCTCGACCCCGCTCCGCGAGATGTGCAGTCGACCGGCGATGGATCCGTTGCCGTGCCCCTGTGCCATCTCGGCCAGGACCTCGCGCTCCCGGACGGTCAGTCTGGCGAGTTGATCGCCGTGGGAACTGCCGCCCAACAACTGTCGCACCACCTCCGGGTCGAAGGCCGCCCGGCCGGCGGCCACCCGCTCCAAGGCGTCCAGGAACTCGTCCACCTGCACCACGCGGTCCTTGAGGAGGTAGCCCACGCCTTCCGGTTGCCCGGACAGCAACTGCCGGGCGTAGCGCCCCTCGACGTACTGGGACAGCACGAGCACCCCCACGGTCGGCCAACGCTCCCGAATCCCCAGCGCTGCCCGTAGACCCTCGTCCGTGTGGGTCGGCGGCATCCTCACGTCGGCCACCACCACGTCCGGGCGCTGGTCCGCCAGGGCCTCCATCAGGGCTTCCGCGGTGCCCACCGCCGCCAGTACCTCGTGGCCCTCGTCCCTGAGCAGTCGGACCAGCCCTTCCCTCAACAGGATCGAGTCCTCCGCGATCATCAGGCGCACGGCAACTCCGCGATGATCTCCGTGGGTCCACCGGACGGACTGCGCACGGTGAAGCTTCCGTCCAGCGCGGCGACCCGGCGGGCCAGCCCCACCAGACCGCTGCCTTCCGGAGTCGCACCCCCCTTGCCGTTGTCCTCGATCCGCACGTACAGGACCCCCTCCATCTCCTCGACCGTGACCGCTATCTTGGTCGCCTCCGCATGCTTGATCGTATTGGTGACCGTCTCGGCCACCACGAAGTACGCGACGGCGGCGACCGCCCTGGGCAACGGGCGCATCACGTAGTGGCTCACCAGCACGGGGATCGGCGCCCGGTCCACGACGGTGCTGAGCGCCGCTTCGAGCCCGGCCTCGTCCAGTGCAGCCGGATACACGCGCCAGGCCACCTCCCGGAGGTCCACGAGAGCTCGTTGGCTCTCCTCGTGCGCCTGTCGGAGCAGGACGCTCGTGCGGTGGGGGTCGTCGCTGCGCCGTGCCCGGCCCAACAGCATGCCCAGGGCGACCAGTCGTTGCTGGACGCCGTCGTGCAGGTCCCGTTCGATGCGGCGGCGTTCGTCGTGGACGGCGTCGACCATTCCGGTGCGGCTGGTGAAGAGCTCCTCGATCCGCCGCAGCAGTTCCTCCTCCTGCTGGGGAGGAGCGAGCAGGCGCGTGGCGAGTCCGGCCTCCCAGGTGGCGGCCCCCAGCACGCCCTGGACGGCGAGGAACGACAGGAGGAGTCCCCCCAGGGCGGTGAGCGCCAGGTCCTCGGGGTGTCGGACCTCCCTGACCAGCCAGCCGAACATGACGAAGACCTCGGTCCCGATGCCGACCAGCAGGCATCCGAGCGCGCCGCCGCCGAGCAGCCCGAGGGGCCAGCGGAGGGCAAGATAGCGCAGCGCGCGATCATCGTTCTCGGGACCCCCGTACAGTGGAGGCAGACGTATGCGGTGGAAGGTCGCGAGCCTTGCGCGTTCCCTCGCCACCAGCCATCGCCCCACTTTCCGCACGGGCCGTAACACGGCGTGTCGGCCTCGGGGCCAGACCCGTACAGAAGCGAGGAGCAATCCGGCGAGCAACACGAAGATCAACTCGGCGATCGCCGTGCATGCGCCGAGGACGAGTCCGGTGACGAGCCTCAGCCCGCCGCGTACCGCTGTGTTCACGTCGCTCACAGTAATCAACCGTGGGGCAGCGGCGCATTGCGGAAAACCGCACTTCTCACCTGTGGCGTGCACCACCGAAAGCGTGTGGGCGGCTTCAGTGTGCATTCAGCTCGAACTTTCTACGGTGGAATCATGATCGAAAGCAGCGCTCCGCAATGGATCAACGGTCTGATGGACCAGCTCGGCGCACCGGGCGCCGGTCTGGCCATCGCGCTGGAGAACCTGTTCCCTCCCCTGCCCAGTGAGGTGATCCTGCCCCTCGCCGGCTTCGCGGCGAGCACCGGGCAGATGAACCTCTACGCCGCCCTCCTGTGGACCACGGCCGGTTCCGTCGTGGGCGCCCTCGCGCTGTACGGCATCGGTGCGGCACTCGGCCGTGACCGCATGATCGCGATAGCCGCCAAGCTTCCGTTGGTGAAGGTGGCGGACATCGAGAAGACGGAGGCGTGGTTCCACCGCCACGGCACGAAGGCCGTGTTCTTCGGGCGGATGATCCCCATCTTCCGGAGCTTGATCTCCATACCCGCGGGCATCGAGCGCATGTCGCTGCCCATGTTCCTGATGCTCACAACCGTGGGCAGCGCGATCTGGAACACCATCTTCGTCCTCGCCGGGTACCTGCTGGGCGAGAACTGGACGGAGGTCACGGGCTATGTGTCGGCGTACTCCAAGGTGGTCCTCGTGCTGGCCGTCTGCGCCGTGCTCCTCTTCATCGGCGTGCGGATGTTCAAGCCCGGGCCAGGGCAGCGGCGCGGACAAGGCTCTTCACGATCTGCTCGCCGGCAATAGCACCCTTCTGCGGAAGGACCGTGAGGTGGGGGGCGCGCCACTCTTCGTCGGCAAGCTCGCCGTGGCTCGGCCGCCACGCCTGGTCCGCGGCCAGCAGCAGGTCGGCATCGAGTAGCGAGTCCCCGGCCGCGAGGGTGTGCGCGGCACCGGTTCGACGCAGGACCTCGCGCAGCGCGGCGCTCTTGGTGAGGGGGCGGGGCACCACGTAGACCTTGCGCCCCTGGAGCGAGACGGTCCAGCCCCGCTCCTCGGACCAGAGCGCGAGGTCCTTGACCCACTGCTCGGGCAGCAGTGACCGTTCGACCACCAGATAGGCGAAGAAGTCGTCCGCCGTGCGTTCCTTGAGCAGCCACCTCGGGTCGGCGGTGCGCCGTAGGTGGTCCCCGATCTCCTCCAACGGAGCGCACTCCGCGGTGATCCGGCCGACGACGTGCCGCTGCCAGGCGGGGTCGGGGACCCCGTCCACCAGGATCTGCCCCCCATTGGCGCAGATCGCATGGCGGGGCGCGGGTCCGGGGAGGTGGATGCGGCGGTACTGCTCCAGGGTGCGGGTCGTGGTGGGGACGAAATGAGTGGTGCGGGCCAGTTCGGCCAGGAGGTTGGCCGCGGTCTCGGTGAGGTAGGACAGCGGCTTGCTCTGGTACACCTCGACGCACAGCAGCCGGGGCGCCTCGGCGTCCGGCACGTTGAGGCCGAGGGCCGCCGCCGAGTAGATCAGGGTGCGGTCGAGGTCGCTGGCGACCAGGACGGTGCGCGGCTCGTCCCGGTCGGTACGGGGTGCGGTGGTCACCGGGCGTTCACCGCCGTGCCGTCGGCGCCGGTGGCGCCTCGGGTGTACCGGGGGTGGATGAGTCCGACGCAACTGTAGGGAAGGTGGTCGACCTCCTCGACGGGAACACCGCGTTGGGCGGCGAGGAGCCGCACGTGCTCCAGGTCGGTGCCGGCGCCGCGCCGGACGAGGACCTTCCAGGGCACTCGGCGCAGCAGGACCCGGGTGGTCTCGCCCACCCCGGGCTTCACCAGGTTGACGTCCCGGATTCCGTACTCCTCGCTGATCCGCTCGACCGCCGTCCATCCCTCCCAGGTGGGCACCCGGTCCGTCGTGAGCATCTCCTTGACCTGGCGGTCGACCGCGTCGCCCACGTCGGGGAAGCAGGTGACGATCTGCTGGAGGAAGTCGTGGGAGACGTCGGAGTCGGCGAGTTCCCGGTAGTGCTTGGCCCCGTGGTAGTCCTCAGGGCCGACGAGGTCGGCCCTGAGGACCGTGCGGGAGACCAGTCCGGAGACGGTGGAGTTGAGGCAGGCGGAGGGGATCAGGTAGTCCTCCCGGGTGCCGTAGGTCCGCACGCACGCACCCGGGTCGGCGAGCACCGCGATCTCGGGGTTGAAGCCGTGGATTCCGGTGCGCTCCTGGAAGTCCTTGAGGGCCTGGGCGAGTTCGCGGGTGATGGCTCCCTTCCCCGTCCACCCGTCCACGAAGACGACGTCGGCGGGGTCGTGGTGCGCCGCCAGCCACCGCAGCGCGTTCTGATCGATGCCCCGGCCCCGCACGATGGACACGGAGTAGTGCGGGAGGTCGATGTCGTACCGGTGCCGGGCCCAACGGCGCATGAGGATGCCCACCGGGGTCCCCGCACGGGCGAGCGAGACCAGCACGGGACGCGGGGAGCGCTCGGCGAGGACCAGTTCGGTGACGGTGCCGACGGCCCGGGCGATCCGCTGCGCCGAGGCGTCCAGGGCCTCGTGGAACAACTGCTGGTACTGCGGGCTCGGTTGGTACTCCACCGGCAGGGACTCGGCGTAGTGGGCGCCGCCGGCCTGGATCGCCTCCTCGCGTTCCTCGGTCGGTGCCTCCAGCGTGACGGCGGACAGGTCCTGGAGCAACCAGCCGACGTCCTCGGCGGCGTACGAGGAGAAGGCGGGGCCGCGCAGCGGATCGGGGAGCAAGGAGGGCCTTTCTTCTGGACGTTCGGGCACGGGGCCCGGCACGTAGGAGGGCACGACGGCGAGCAGCAGCCGGGGGGCGTGTCGGGCGAGTTGGGCCAGCAGCCCCCCGGGGGCGTGGAGTTCGGGTGTGTCGGCCACCGAGTCGACCACCAGGACGACGGCGTCGAACCCCGCGCCGGCGACGTTGTAGGCGTAGCGGTCGCCGGGTCCGTCATCGGGGTCGTCGTGCGCGGGGAAGACGAGTCGGCTGCGGATCGCGTAGCCCGGGTCGTCGACCGCGAGGACCGGGGAGCGGGTGGTCGTGGAGTAGCGGACGTCGGCGGTGCCGCGGAGGTGGTCCTCCAGGGCGGTGGCGATCCGCAGGGGGGCGTACATCAGCTCCTCGAAGCCCAGGACGAGGACGCGTGGGAGGGCTCCGGCGGCGGGTTGCGCCGGGCTGATGCCGTTCTCGCCGAGCAGTTGCTCGGCCAGTCGGGCGGCAGCCACGCCGAGGACCGCTTCCAGGCGGACGCGGTGGGCCGGGGAGAACCCGTGCCGGCCTCCGTCCGGCAGCCCGGCGGGCCACCCCGGGTCGACCCGCACCACGGCCGCGGTGCGGGGTGCCGCCGGCCCTTGCGCCGTGGCCGCGGGCGACCCGTCCGCGGGGGCCTCGGCCTCGTACCGGGCGACCAGGGAGCGTCCCCTCTCCAGGACGCCCGCGGGCAACCGCACCGTGCCCGAGGCCGTGGCCACCAGGTCGATCCGTGCCCCGATCTCCCGGGCGAAGGCGTCCAGCCGGGTGCGGTCCTGCGGGGAGCGCATGTCGATGAGGGCGACGATGACGTAGCGCCCGCGGGGGAAGCGGGCGTGGACGGCACGGATGGTGTTGAGGACGGTGTTGCCGGTGGAGAACTCGTCGTCGACCAGCACCAGCGGGCCGTCGCCCGCGAGCAGGGCGGGGTCTTCGGGCAGGATCAGGTGGCTCGTCGCATGGGAATGGGCCTCCTCGAAGCCGGCGACCGGCTCCACGCCCGCCACCGGGCGGCGCGTCGAGTGCAGGTAGGGGGCCGTTTCGAGGCCGTCCGCGACGCAGTGGCCGAGCCCGGTGGCGGTCTCCGCGTAGCCGAGGACCACCGCCTGCCGGGCCAGTTCGTCGCCCAGCAGGTCGCGTACCCGACAGCCGAGCTCGTACCCGTGCCGGTAGACGATCGCCGGCGAGCGGGGCACGTGCTTGCCGAGCACGTTCGACACCAGCAGATGGGCGCGCTTCGGGTTGCGGCGCAACGCGAGGCCCAGGAGCTCTCGAAGCCGGTCGCCGCCGTCCGCGGCCCTCCCCTCGGGCCCCGCCAACTCCACCCCGAGCCGTCGGGCGACCCACGTCCCCGTCCACACCGCGTCGTTCATTCCGTCCTTGCCGTCCTTGCGATCAGCCGGAGAGCCCGGCGGCGAGCAACTCCACGAAGCCGACGTCCTCGCCCGCGACACCGAAGACCTCGGCGCGTTGCAGGGTCCGCTCGGCCCAGGCGCGGTGCGGCTTCACCTCGTTCATCTTGTTCGTGTAGGCGGAGCGCATCACTCCGCCGCCGTCCCGTTCGGGTCGCAGGATGTCCCGTGCGTCGCTGTACTCCTCATGACTGACCACCGAGAGCGCGTGCACCGGGAGGACGTGGGAGGGGTGGATGCAGGTCTTGCCCAGCAGACCGTTGGCACGGTCCAACTCGATCTCCCGGAGCAGCCCGTCGAGGTCGTGCTCGATCAGTTCCTGGCGCAGTTCGTCAGCGCGGCCGGCGAGGAAGGGGCTCCGGCGCAGTTGGGGCTTGAACATGCGTTCCTGGAGTCGGAAGTACTCCCAGACCGGGCCGGTGACGGTGAAGCCCGTGCCGTCGGACCGGCCGAGCAGGTTGACCACGTCCGCGATCACGGAGGCCACGATCTGCACGTCGTACGCCGTCATGTCGGGCGGTCTGCGCAACCCGTACGCCGAGCAGAAGTCGGTGACGCCGAGGCGCAGCGCGAGCACGCGGTCCCGGTACTTGTCGACGGTGCGGGCGATGCCGTCCAGCGTCTCGCGGCGGCTCTCCAGGTGCAGCAGCTCCGGTGACTCCAGGACCGGCATCGCGAACAGTCGGCGCCCCGAGGTGCCCTCGGTGGCGGTGAGCGCCTCCAGGAACGGAACACCCCGTTCCTCGGTGAACTTCGGAAGGACGAATCCGGACAGCAACGTCGCGGACGCACCCAGTCGTCGCACGAGGTCGGGTATCTGCTCCGGAGTGCGCACGCGGACGAACAGCAACGGAAGGTCACCGACCGGGCCGGCTGCCAGTTCCGCGAACTGGCGGACGACGTTCTCCTCCGCCTGGAGGACTTCGGAGTCCTCTATCGAGTCCTCCAAGCACACCACCATGGAGATCACGCCACGTTTCGCCTGCTTGCGGATGTCCTCCGCGAGCGTCGGCCGGTTGGCGGGGCTGTACAGGGTGGCTCCGAGGGCGACGGCGAGCATGCGGGCGGGAGAGTCGGCGGTGAAGTCGCACGGCTCCCGGTGGAAGAGGCGCTGTCGCACCTGCGGGGCTATGTGCCCGAAATGACGCATGAGTCTCCCCGTGTTGCCGGAGTGGTCCGACGCAATGTGGCCGGTAATAGTACGTAGAAACCTGCGTCAGGGGTTCCCTTGCCCCATGAAATCCTGATATCCGACGCATGTCACATCCGCGCCTGACCCGCCCGACCCGTCCATTACCACACGGCGCCCGCATTGTCCTGGCGGTGATCGGGAAGGCAGGATGGCCGTATGACGCACGCGATGCTGAAGGGGTCGAACGTCCCGCTGGAAGCCACGGCGGTGCGTGCCGTGCTGCACTGGGCCTCGGCACAGTTCGTCCCGGACGTCGACGTCTCGGCGCTGCTGCTCGGCGCCGACGGCCGCGTGCGCTCCGACGAGGACTTCGTCTTCTACAACCAGCCGCGCCACCCTTCGGGGGCGGTGTGGCGACTGGGCAAGAAACGCGCCACCCACGGGCTGACCGACACGATCCAGACCGATCTGGCCGGACTCCCCGAGGAAGTCCACCGGGTGCTGCTGGTGGCCTCGGCGGATGACGTCCCGTTCAGCCAGGTGCAGGCGTTGCGCATCCAGGTGCACGATGCGACGGCCGCGGGCGAGGAGCCCCTGGCGTACTTCGACATCACCCCCGAAACGGGTGCCGAGACGGCTCTGATCTGCGGCGAGCTGTACCGGCGCGGGGACGGGTGGAAGTTCCGGGCGGTCGGCGACGGCTACTCGAACGGCCTGGTCGGCCTGGCCACCGACTTCGGGATTTCGGTGGACGAGTCGGAGTCGACCGATCCGGAGCCCGAACGGTCCTTCCCGACGGTCCCCGGGCCGCCCCCCGGGTCCGTCTCGGGGACCGATGCGGCGCCCCCGAGTGCGCTCCCCACCGCCGGGCCGGCGGCCTCGCCCGGGTACGGCTATCCCCCGCCGCCCGCCGCCCAGCCCGGATACGGTTACCCGCACGCCTCGCCGGCCGCGTCCGACGATGCCCGGCAGCCCGCCTACGGCTACCCCCAACCGGTGGCCGCGGCCCCGGATCCGAACTTCGCACTCCCTCCGCAGGGCCCCCAGTTCCAGCCCCGCTGACCCCGCGCAACGGACCCGTCGTCCGTCCGGAGCGGGTGGAGGGTGCGGGTTCAGCGGCTGGCCTGCGACTTGTACCCGCGGCCCCACTGGAGGCCCCAGCCGAACAGGCGGTCGAGTTCGGCCTGGAAGCCGTACACGAACTTCACCTCGCGCCGGACGATCAGCTGGCCCTTGACGTTCTCCAGGGAGAACACCGCGCAGGAGCGCGCCTCGGGAGCCCGCTCGTCGAGGCTGATCTCGATGCGGGGGCCACTGCTCGGATAGAGGGTGACCAGGGCGTGGGTGCGGTCGAAGGCGGGCGTCTGGTCGTAGATGTAGACGAAGATCAGCAACCGCTTGATGGCATCGCGCTGGTCGAGGTTGACGAACAGCGTCTCGCCCGAGCCGGAGCCGAACCGGTCGTCGCCGCTCAGCTTGACGTACGGAGCGCCGTTGAGGTCGCCCAGGAGGTCACCGAGCGGTTGGACGACGCCCTTGGTCCCGTCCGCCAGCTCGTACAGGCAGCCGAGGTCGAGGTCGACGTTGACCATGCTCTGGGTGTGTGCCTGGACGGCCTCCGGCTTGAACATCTTGAGCGGGCTGCGCAGGAGTCCTCCCTGGTCCCGGCGGCCCCCGATGTCGGAGCTCCGCATCCGCCACGACAGGTTGACGCGTAGGTTTCCGGTGGCGGCTCCTTGTTTGGTGAGCGAAACCGCGGGGTTCCGCTTGGTGAGTTCGATGGAGTTGGACGCGGAGATGCCGGAATCGAAATTCGCCGACTTTCCCCGCCACAAATCGTCCCAGAAGGACATGTAAGCCCCCCAATGCCCTGAGTCCTCTACCCCGGCCCTGAATGCCGGGGCTTCCTACCTACAGCGGGGCGGCCACAGGAAGTGTCCCGTGACCGCCCTCTGAAAGCGTTCCTCACGACGGGCCCGGCCACACACCGGAACCGGTCATGTCGGCTGACTCACACTCCGGATGACACCTCGGGCTTGTTGCCCGACCCGTCCCCCGCGCCCCCGGCCGCGGCGAGGGCCCGGTTGCGGCGGACCGAGGACCAGAACGACCAACCGATCAGGAACACGCCCACGAGTCCGGTGATCACCTCGTGGATCTCGTAGCGGATGGTGATCAGCAGGATCGTGGCGAGCGCGCCGATCGCGTAGTGCGCACCGTGCTCCAGGTAGACGTAGTCGTCCAGGGTGCCCTGGCGCACCAGGTAGACGGTGATGGAACGCACGTACATCGCGCCGACACCGAGGCCGATCGCCATGAGGACGATGTCGTTGGTGATCGCGAAGGCGCCGATCACACCGTCGAAGGAGAACGACGCGTCCAGGACCTCCAGGTAGAGGAACATGAAGAAGGCGGCCTTGCCGGCCAGCAGCACCACCGGCTTTCCGCTGCGCTTGGCCGCTTCCTCCGCCTCGTGCTCGCGTTCCTCCTGCTCCTCCAGCCGTCCCTCGAAGAACCCGGACAACCCGCCCACCACCAGGTAGGTGATCAGGCCGGCGATGCCGGAGAGGAGCACCGTCTCCGTCTTGTCCGCGTGGGTGCCGCCGTGCTGGTGCGCCTCGGGGGCGAGGAAGACCGCGCTGAGGAGGAGGGCGATCAGGGCGATGCACACCGACAGCATCTCGACCTTGCCGAGCCTGGCGAGCGGACGCTCGATCCAGCGCAGCCACTTGATGTCCCGGTCCTCGAAGACGAAGTCGAGGAAGATCATGAGCAGGAACATGCCGCCGAAGGCCGCGATAGAGGCATGGGCGTCAGTGACGAGTTCCTGGTAGCGGTCCTTGTCGTTGAGCGCGAGGTCGACCGCCTCGATCGGCCCGAGACCGGCACTCACCGCGACGATGACGACCGGGAACACGAGCCGCATGCCGAACACGGCGATCAGGATGCCGATGGTGAGGAAGATGCGCTGCCAGAACGCGTTCATCTTCTTCAGGATTCCGGCGTTGACCACGGCGTTGTCGAAGGAGAGCGAGATCTCCATGATGGAGAGCATCGCCACGAGGCTGAAGCCGACCCACCCCCCGTAGAGCAACGCCGCGACCAAACCGAGCGCGGTGACCGCGAACGACCAGCCGAAGGTTTTCAGAATCACTGGCTACCCATCCCTGTCACGGGGGTCCCCCCGATAGGGGTCCGGCAGGGGGCACCCCGCGCCGGGCCCAGTTTCACGACACATTGACCCCGAAGTCTAGGGCGATGCCGCGCAGGCCCGACGCATAGCCCTGCCCCACCGCGCGGAACTTCCACTCGCCTCCGTAGCGGTAGACCTCGCCGAAGATCATCGCGGTCTCGGTGGAGGCGTCCTCGGAGAGGTCGTAACGGGCCAGCTCCCGGCCGTCCGCCTGGTTGACGATCCGAATGAACGCATTGGCGACCTGGCCGAACGCCTGTGCCCGGGCGTCCGCCTCGTGGATGGAGACCGGAAAGACGATCTTGTCGCAGCCCGCCGGGACCAGGGAGAGGTCCACGACCAGGGACTCGTCGTCGCCGTCACCGTCGCCGGTGAGGTTGTCGCCGGTGTGCTCCACCGAACCGTCGGGGCTGGTGAGGTTGTTGTAGAACACGAACCACTCGTCGCCCAGGACACGGCCGGAGCTGCACAGCAGGGCGCTGGCGTCGAGGTCGAAGGGGGCTCCCGTGGTGGAACGCGCGTCCCAGCCGAGACCCACCACGATCCGCGTGAGGTTCGGTGCGGCCTTGGACAGGGAGACGTTGCCCCCCTTGGACAGCGTGACACCCATGATCTTTTCCTCCCCGAGGTAGTGCGACGTCGTCCCGGGGGCGGACCGGACCCACGGCGGCGCCACGCCCCCGTGCCCCCGGCGGGGGTGTGCAGTCGGGACGCGTCCGGTGCCGCACCGACTGACGGCTGCGGCACCGGACGCCCGGACCGTGGCTCAGACGTTGACGCCGAAGTCCTGCGCGATGCCGCGCAGGCCGGAGGCGTAGCCCTGGCCGATGGCGCGGAACTTCCATTCGGCCCCGTGGCGGTACAGCTCGCCGAAGACCATCGCGGTCTCGGTGGAGGCGTCCTCGGAGAGGTCGTAACGGGCGATCTCCTGGTTGTTCGCCTGGTTCACCACGCGGATGAACGCGTTGCGCACCTGCCCGAAGGACTGCTGCCGGCTCTCGGCGTCGTAGATGGACACCGGGAAGACGACCCGCGTGACGTCCACGGGCACCCCGGCCAGGTTCACCTTGATCTGCTCGTCGTCGCCCTCGCCCTCGCCGGTGAGGTTGTCGCCGGTGTGTTCCACCGAACCGTCAGGGCTCTTCAGGTTGTTGAAGAAGACGAAGTTCTGGTCGCTGGTGACCTTGCCCTCCGCGTTCGTCAGGATGGCACTGGCGTCCAGGTCGAAGTCCGTACCGGTCGTGGTGCGGACGTCCCAGCCCAGACCGATCACGACCGCGGTGAGGCCGGGCGCCTCCTTGGTCAGCGATACGTTGCCGCCCTTGCTGAGGCTGACTCCCACAAGTCCTCCCAATGGTGTCAGGGGCGGGGAGCCCCGTCGTGCTCTGGTATCGGATCAACGCTCCGATCCTAGTGACGGGTTCCCACGCTCCGCAGTGGTTGGGCCCGAAGAACTCAGAGGGCGTCGAGGGCCTTGACGTAGTCGTTGAGGTCCCGGGCGTCGGGGAGGCCGTTCACGACGGTCCAGCGCACGATGCCCGCCTTGTCGATGACGAAGGTGCCGCGGAGGGCGCAGCCCTTGGTCTCGTCGAAGACGCCGTACGCGCGCGACGCCTCGCCGTGCGGCCAGAAGTCCGACAGCAGGGGGTAGTCGAGGCCCTCCTGCTCGGCGAAGACCCGGAGGCTGAAGGGGGCGTCGTTGGAGACCGCCAGCAGTTGGACCCCGTCGTTCACGAACGTGGGCAGTTCGTCGCGCAGCGCGCACAGCTCGCCCGTGCAGACGCCGGTGAAGGCGAAGGGGTAGAAGAGCAGGACGACGTTCTTCTCGCCGCGGAAGTCGGAGAGTCGCACGGTCTCGCCGTGCTGGTTCTTGAGCTCGAAGTCCGGGGCCTCGGTACCGACCGCGATCGTCATGGTCACGCATTCCCTTCACGGGGCTGTTCGGGTGGTGTTCCACCCACCCTACGCAGCGGAAGGGGGTGGACCGGCCAGCGGGCGCGGGAGGGACGGGCGACGGCCCGGACGGGCGCGCGGGGAGCCGCGCGCGTGCGGTGCGCGAGACGGCGGCCCGTCGACGGGGGCGCAGACGCGCGGGAGGCCCACCGGCCCCGTGGGACGTGGTTCCCACGGGGCGGGCGGTCAGCGCTTCTTGGCTGCGGCCTTCGGGGTGACCAGGCGGCTGCCGGTCCAGTCCTTGGCCACGCTGATGCTCTTGGTCTGGGAGAGACCAGCGGTCTGCGCCGACTCGTTGATGTCGCTCGGTTCGACGTAGCCGTCCCGGCCGGTCTTGGGCGTCAGCAGCCACAACTGGCCGCCCTCGTCGATCAGCCCGATGGCATCGACCAGCGCGTCCGTCAGATCGCCGTCGTCCTCGCGGAACCACAGCACGACGACATCGGCGACGTCCTCGTAATCCTCGTCGACGAGATCGGCGCCGATGGTCTCCTCAATGGCCTCGCGGAGTTCCTGATCGGCGTCGTCGTCGTAGCCGATCTCCTGGACCACCTGCCCGGGCTGGAACCCCAGCCTGGCGGCAGGGTTCGTCCGCTCCTCCGCGTGGTCCGCGGTCGCGCTCACCGTTTGCCTCCTGATCATGTTCGAATGTCGTCTGTCGCCCTCGCGCCAGCGCGGGGCGTTGGCCGTAGTCCACACGTGCGGGGCGGATCGCGCAAGTACCCGGCCGTCGAGACCGCCGAAACGGTGACGTTCCCGACCGGGTCACCGCAACTCCTGGCACGAAATCGCGGCATTCAGTGACACACACCACGACAGTCTGCCCTATTCGACCGTTTCGCGAACACGTACGGGGCGGGGAAGAAATCCCCGCCCGCCGCCGGACACCCCGAGGGACCGGCGACGGACCGGGGGAAAGCCCCCGCGGCGAGGGCTCCGACGCGCGATCCGTCAGCCCCTCACCCACCCGCTCGGACGCACCCGACGACCGAGCGCACGGTCCTAGCACACGGGGCGACCGGGCCGTCACCCGGGACGGCAAGGGGCGTATCGTTCCGTTTTGGACCACACCGCCCCATCTGCCGTATCGAGTACCTGGTTACCCCTCGGTACGGATGACGTTTCCCACCCTGCGGTACACGATGGGAAACGGTGCACACACCAGCAGTGGCAAGGCCCACGACCGTGCCACCGAACAGTGAAGGAACAGCGTGGCTTCCGGATTCGATCGCAACCCGATCATCATTGGCGGCCTTCCGAGCCAGGTCCCCGATTTCGACCCCGAAGAGACCCAGGAGTGGCTCGACTCGCTCGACGCCGCCATCGACGCGCGGGGTCGCGAGCGGGCCCGCTACCTGATGCTCCGACTGATCGAACGCGCCCGCGAGAAGCGCGTGGCCGTGCCCGAGATGCGCAGCACCGACTACGTGAACACCATCGCCACCCGGGACGAGCCGTTCTTCCCCGGCAACGAGGAAATCGAACGCAAGATCCTCAACGCCACCCGCTGGAACGCCGCCGTCATGGTGTCGCGCGCCCAGCGTCCCGGCATCGGGGTCGGCGGGCACATCGCGACCTTCGCCTCCTCGGCGTCGCTCTACGACGTGGGCTTCAACCACTTCTTCCGCGGCAAGGACGAGGGCCACGGCGGGGACCAGATCTTCTTCCAGGGGCACGCCTCCCCGGGCATCTACGCCCGGGCCTACCTCCTCGACCGGCTCTCCGAGCGCCAGCTCGACGCCTTCCGCCAGGAGAAGTCCAAGGCCCCGGACGGGCTGTCCAGCTATCCGCACCCACGGCTGATGCCGGACTTCTGGGAGTTCCCGACGGTCTCCATGGGGCTCGGCCCCCTGGGCGCCATCTTCCAGGCCAGGATGAACCGGTACCTGGCCGCCCGGGGCATCGCGGACACCTCCTCCTCGCACGTGTGGGCCTTCCTCGGCGACGGCGAGATGGACGAGCCGGAGTCCCTGGGGCAGCTGTCCATCGCCGCCCGCGAGGGCCTGGACAACCTGACCTTCGTCGTCAACTGCAACCTGCAACGGCTGGACGGGCCGGTCCGCGGCAACGGCAAGATCATCCAGGAGCTGGAGTCCCAGTTCCGCGGGGCCGGCTGGAACGTCGTCAAGCTCGTGTGGGACCGGTCCTGGGACCCGCTGCTCGCCCAGGACCGGGACGGCGTCCTGGTGAACCGGTTGAACACCACTCCGGACGGACAGTTCCAGACCTACGCGACCGAGACCGGCGCCTACATCCGGGAGCACTTCTTCGGTGACGACCACCGACTGCGCGCCATGGTGGCCGACATGACGGACGATCAGGTCCTGCACCTGGGGCGCGGCGGGCACGACCACCGGAAGATCTTCGCCGCGTTCTCCGCGGCGAAGGCGCACCAGGGGCAGCCCACGGTGATCCTCGCGCAGACGGTCAAGGGGTGGACGCTGGGCCCCAACTTCGAGGGTCGCAACGCCACCCACCAGATGAAGAAGCTGACCGTGGACGACCTGAAGGGATTCCGGGACCGGCTGCGCCTGCCGATCACCGACCGCCAACTGGACGAGGGACTGCCGCCTTACTACCACCCGGGCCGCGACTCGGAGGAGATCCAGTACATGCACGACCGCCGCCGCGCCCTGGGCGGTTACGTGCCGACGCGGGTGGTGCGGGCCGCACCGCTGGCCCTCCCGGGCGACGGCGCCTACGCGAGCGTCAAGAAGGGCTCCGGTCAGCAGTCGATCGCGACCACCATGGCCTTCGTGCGCCTGCTCAAGGACCTGATGCGGGACAAGGAGATCGGGCGGCGGTTCGTCCTGATCGCCCCGGACGAGTACCGCACGTTCGGTATGGACTCGTTCTTCCCGAGCGCGAAGATCTACAACCCGCTCGGCCAACAGTACGAGTCGGTCGACCGGGACCTGCTGCTCGCCTACAAGGAGTCGCCGACCGGGCAGATGTTGCACGACGGCATCTCCGAAGCGGGCTGCACGGCCTCGCTGATCGCAGCGGGATCGGCGTACGCCACGCACGGCGAGCCGCTCATCCCGGTCTACGTCTTCTACTCGATGTTCGGTTTCCAGCGCACCGGCGACCAGTTCTGGCAGATGGCTGATCAGTTGGCCCGCGGATTCGTTCTGGGGGCCACTGCCGGTCGGACCACCCTGACCGGGGAGGGGCTCCAGCACGCGGACGGCCACTCCCAGTTGCTCGCCTCCACCAATCCGGCCTGTGTGGCCTATGACCCCGCCTACGCCTACGAGATCGCGCACATCGTGCAGGAGGGCCTGCGACGGATGTACGGACGGACCGCGGACGGCGCCCCAGGCGAGGACGTCTTCTACTACCTCACCGTCTACAACGAGCCGATCCAGCACCCGGCCGAACCCGAGGGCGTCGACGTCGAGGGCATCCTCAAGGGCGTGTACCGGCTGAAGGCCGGTGACCGCGGCACCGTGCCCGCCCAGGTCCTGGCCTCCGGCGTGGCCGTGCCCTGGGCCCTGGAAGCCCAGCGCGTCCTCGCCGAGGAATGGGACGTGAGGGCGGACGTGTGGTCCGCGACCTCCTGGAACGAGCTGCGGCGCGAGGCGGTCGAGGCGGAGCGGCACAATCTGCTCCACCCCGAGGAGGAGCCCCGGGTGCCCTATGTGACGCAGAAGTTCTCGGGCGCTGAAGGACCGTTCGTGGCGGTCTCCGACTGGATGCGGTCGGTCCCCGATCAGATCGCCCGTTGGGTTCCCGGTACGTACCAGTCGCTGGGGGCGGACGGCTTCGGCTTCGCCGACACCCGGGGCGCGGCACGGCGCTACTTCCACATCGACGCCCCTTCGATCGTGGTGGCCGTCCTCACGGAGCTGGCGAAGGAGGGCAAGGTCGACCGCTCGGCACCGCGGCAGGCGATCGACCGCTACCGGCTGTGGGACGTGGCCGCCGCGGACCCGGGCACGGCCGGGGGCGACGCCTGACCCGACCGGCACGCGGAGGCGTACCGGACGGACGGGAGCGGCGGGGGCGGGCGGGAAGTGCGGTCCGCCCCCGCCGCGCCCTCGGGCCGCGGGCGGCACGGTCCCCAGGGGGCCGGCGAGGTTCAGTTCTCCCACACCTTGAACGCCCTGATGCGATGGGGCGAGCGCGGGGTCCAGGTGCCGTCGCCGGGGTAGGTGTCGAACTCCCCGGTCTCGGCGCAGGTGGCGGACTGGTAGGTGGTGACCGGACGGCCCAACCGGTTGGCGAGGGCCTGTGCGGAGCGGCCCGAGGGCAGCGGGGTACAGCTCTCGATGTCGACTTCGGAGAGTTCGTAACCGAGTCGGGTGCCCTTGAAGTCGGGTTTCGACCACAGGCACAGCTCCCCGGGGCCGCAGCGGCCCAGCACGGGCTCCGCCCGCGGGGCCTGCCCGGCGCCCGGCACCGTGGCGATTCCCGCCGGCGCCGGACCGAGGAGGAGGGCCGCGCCGGCGGTCGCGAGGACGATGGTGGTGCGCAGGACGGAACGCATGGTGGCAACCCCCGTGTCGGACTGATCACTTGGTGCAACTGTCGCCGCTCGCCGCGAGCGGAAGGAAGCGCTCCGGGGGGCGGCCACACTGATGGGGGAAATCCCCCGACGGACCGGCACCCATCGGGCGGCCCGGGCGTGAGGGGCCACCCGCGGCCCCCGCCGGACCACCCGTCCGCACTTGTCGTCCGCACCTGCCGTCGCAGGACGCCCGTCCGCCCGAAGTCCCCGGTCACGGGGGTGCGCGGCCGCTCCCGCCCACCCCGACGGAATGAGCACCGCTGCCTCCGTTCACCCTTTCTCCGTCCGGAAACGTGATTCCCGTCACGCAATGCACAGCCGGGTGCGGGGGTCTCCTAGGGTGTCCCGCAGTGACTTCCTTCGACCCCTCCCCCACGCTCGGCGTCTGGCGCGCGCTGATCGCCCTCGGCGTGGTCTTCATCATGTTGGCGACCACCGGCTGGACCGCGGTCCACCACCGGCGCGACGGCGGCGCGCCCCTCAAGGTCGCCCTCGCGGCCTGGGGCGAGGACCGTCTGGAAGGTCGCCCGCTGCCCGACCCGCTGACCGCCCCGGACCGGCTGACCCGGTTCTTCGCCTCCCTCGAACCCGGGCAGCTTACCCGGCTCGCCCGGCGCCATCCGCTGGTGATCGGCAACATGAACGGCGCCCCGCTCGCCCTGCGCTACCGGGCCAACCGGACCTCGCTCGACGCGGCCCGACGGGCGGAATCCCGACGGGTGCACGACGACCGGCTGTCCCCCGAAGGGCAACGCCAGGCGGAGCTGCGCATGCAGCGCTACCGCGCCCTCACCCGGCCCGACCGGCACATCCTCGCCTTCGACCCGACCGGAAGCGGACGGATCGCGGAAGTCCTCGGCGACCTGGCACGCGCACGGCGCGTCTCCGTCGTCGTGCCCGGGGTGGACACCACCCTGGGCTCCTTCGAGAGCGCCCGCCGCGCGCACTCCACGCCCCTGGGCATGGCCCGCGCCCTGTACCGCGCGGAGCGCTCGGCGAGCCCCGCGACGCGCACGGCGGTGATCGCCTGGGCCGACTACACCGCACCCGATGGCCTCGGCGTCGAGGCCGCGACCGGGATACGCGCCCGGCACGGCGCCGTGCGGCTCAACGCCATGCTCCGCGGGCTCCCGGACCGGGCCCGCGTCGCCCTCTACTGCCACAGCTACGGCTCCGTGCTCTGCGGCATCGCCGCGCCCTCGCTGCCCTCCCGGGTGACGGA
Source organism: Streptomyces sp. NPDC002490 (assembly GCF_040296045.1). Classification (NCBI taxonomy): domain Bacteria; kingdom Bacillati; phylum Actinomycetota; class Actinomycetes; order Kitasatosporales; family Streptomycetaceae; genus Streptomyces; species Streptomyces sp. NPDC002490. Next base: position 29,619 of record NZ_JBEOWM010000002.1, read on the forward strand.
CATCGCCGTCGCGGGCAGCCCGGGCATGCGCGCCGGCCACGCCTCCCAACTGCGCACGCGTGCCCGCATCTGGGCGATGCGCGACGGGGACGACTGGATCGAAGGGGTGCCGCACCTCGAAGTCGGCGGCATCGGACACGGCGCCGACCCGGTCTCCCCCGCCTTCGGGGCGCGGTTGCTGTCGGCGAACGGCGCGAACGGCCACACCGGCTACTTCGAGCCGGGCACCGGCAGCCTGAGCAACCTCGCGGAGATCGGCGTCGGCGCCTACCTCGGGCTGGAGTGCGCCGACGGGGACGACGGGTGCAGGAGTGGCCTGGACTCCGCCGGGGCGGACCAACACGCGTAGCAGGGGGGAGAACTCCCCCGGTAGCGGGCGGGACGATGTCGGCCCCGCCGCATACGATGAGCCGCATGGGTGATGTACTGGCCGGATTTCACGCCGCTTGGGAGTTCGCGTCCGACTCCGTGCACATCCGCTTCGAACGGGGGATACGCACGCCCAAGCTCTTCCAGGCACTCGGTGAGCGCCGGGTCCCCCACGAAGCGATCTCCGCCGTCGCGTTGTCACCGGGCAAGCGCGGCACGGTCGTGTTGCACGCGGTGCCCCGGCCCGGCGCCGACCCGCTGATGGACGCGGCCGCCGGGCAGTTGAGGGAGGGGTCCGACCCCTACCGCCTGGTGCTGCCTGCGGAACGGGCCGCCCTCGCCGAGTACTACGCCGACGAGTTGCGGCCCCTCCTCGCGCACGGCACCGCCGAGGAGCCCCTCGACCACCACCTCGTGGAACCCCCCGAAGCCCCCCTCAGCTTCAAGGCGTACGACGGCAAGGCGACCTTCGACGGGAGCACCGTGTTCTACCGCTGGTCCTGGACGGGGGCCTCCTCCACCAAGTGGAAGGCGGGCGACCAGCGGTTCCCGGTCGCCGACCTCAGCGGCGTGGAGTGGCGCTCCCCCGAACTCTTCGAAGGCCACCTCCGGTTGCTGCGCCGCGACGTCCCGCAGCCACCGGCCCAGGCCGACCAGGACCCCGGCGCCCTGGTGTTCGGCCTGGGCTACGGGCCGGTGCACGAGTCGTTGCCGTTCGCCGCCTCGGTGTTGGCGGCGGTCCGCTCGACCGGCCCGGCCGGTGCGACCGGGGCCCCGCAACCCCCGGGCGGTCGACGGGATCCGGCCGACATCGCCGACCGGATCCGTCACCTCGGCGAGTTGCACCGGGCCGGGCTCGTCACCGACGACGAGTTCCTCTCCAAGAAGGCCGAGTTGCTCGCCGAGCTCTGAGCCCGCGGCCCCGCCGACCGGGACGGCCGCCCGGCAGCAACCCTATTCCCGCCCGGCCGAGGTGAAGCTCATGTCGGCGTACCGGTCGCCGGAGACCCGGGCGGCGAGGGGATCGAGGAGCGACAGTTCCTCCGCGGTCAGGGTCAGGCCCGCCGCGGCCACGTTCTCCTCGACCCGGTGACGGGCTCGGGTGCCGGGCAGCGGGACGACCGGCAGGCCGTGGACCTCGCCCCGCTGGTGGACCCAGGCGAGGGCGACCTGGCCGGGGGTGGCCCCGCGGGCCTCGGCGACGGCGCGCACCGGCTCCAGGAGGGCGGCGTTGGCGGTGGCGTTGGCCCCGGTGAAGCGGGGCTGCTCCCGACGGAAGTCCTGCGGACCGAGGTCCTTCTCGGCGCTGGTGAAGGCGCCGGTGAGGAAGCCGCGGCCGAGGGGGGAGTAGGGCACCACGGCGATCCCCAGGTCGGCCGCCGCCGGCACGACGCCCCGTTCGACGTCCCGGCTGAAGAGGGACCACTCGGACTGGAGGGCGGCGATCGGATGGACGGCGTGGGCCGCCCGCAGCTCGGAGCCGGTGACCTCGCTCAGCCCGAGGTGGCCGACCTTGCCCGCCCGGACGAGATCGGCCATGGCGCCCACCGACTCCTCGATCGGCACCGCGGGGTCCCGCCGGTGCAGGTAGTACAGGTCGATGCGGTCGGTGCCCAGTCGGCGGAGGCTGGCGTCCGCACAGGCGCGGATGTAGGCGGGGTCGTTGCTGATCGAGCGCCGGGTGGGATCGTCGGGGTCGACGGACAGGGCGCACTTGGTGGCGATGACGACCTCGTCGCGGTGGGCCTTGAGGAAGGGGGCGAGGAAGCGCTCGTTGGCCCCCGCGCCGTACAGGTCGGCCGTGTCGTACAGGGTGACGCCGAGTTCCCGGGCGCGTTCCAGGGTGGCGCGGGCCTCGGCCTCGTCGGTCGGACCGTAGGCGAAGCTCATGCCCATGCAGCCGAGGCCCTGCGCACCGACCAGGGGGCCGTCGGCACCGAGGCGGACGTGAGTGGGACGGGTCAACGGGGGTTCCCTCCGGAGGCGTTGGCATAGAAGTCGATCTTGTGGTCGAGGACGGCGAGGGTGCCCCGCAGTTCGGCGATGCGGGAGAGGACCTCCCGGCGGGTGGCCTCCAGGAGCCGCTGCCGCTCCGGGAAGGTGTGGTCGCCGCTGCGGACCAGCTCCGAGAAGCGGACCATGTCGGCGACCGGCATGCCCGTGAGGCGGAGCTTGCCGACCAGGTCCAGCCAGTCCAGGTCCCGGTTGCGGTACCGGCGCTGACCGGTGTGCGAACGGTCGATGTGCGGCATCAGCCCGATGCGCTCGTACCAGCGCAGGGTGTGGGCGCTCAGCCCGGTGTGGGCGACCACTTCGCCGATGGTGTACCGGTCCTGTCCGTCCGGTCGCGGGTGCGCGCCGGGCGGGGCGGCGCACGCGTCGAGGGCGGCGGGGACCGTGGGGTCGTCCGAGGTCGTCGGGGCTGCCGGGGGCACCGTGTCCGTCACCGTCATGGCTCCCAACCTAGGGGCCTGGAGTGCACTCCAAGCAAGCGTTCCGGGCCGGCGCTCCGCACGGGCCCGCGCCGCTCCGGGCACCCGGGCCGCCGACCGCCGCCGCCCGGCAACTACGCTCCGAGGATGCAGAGCCTTGGGTTGATGGAAGGGTGGCCGGTGCCGGCCGCCGCGGGTGCCGTGGTGCGGTCGAACGGGGAGCTGGCCGGGGCCTTCGGGGACACCGGGCGACGGTTCGCCCTGGCCTCGGTGACCAAGCCGCTGACGGCGTACGCGGCGCTCGTGGCCTACGAGGAGGGCGCGCTGGAGTTGGACGGGCCGGCGGGTCCGGCGGGCGCGACGGTGCGGCACCTGCTGGCGCACACCAGCGGGCTCGCCTTCGACGAGCACAAGGTGATGGCGGAGCCCGGGACGCGCCGGCTGTACTCGAACGCCGGGTTCGAGGTGCTGGCCGACCACGTGGCCGAGGCCACCGAGATGCCCTTCGAGGAGTACCTGCGGCAGGCGGTGCTGGAGCCGTTGGGGATGGTGGGCACCGCCCTGGTCGGCGGCGGCTCGGCCGCGAAGGACGGGGTGTCGACCGTCGAGGACCTGGTGCGGTTCGCCGCCGAGGTGCAGGCGCCGCGGCTGCTCGACCCGCGGACGGTGGCGGAGGCGATCACCGTGCAGTACCCGGGGACCAAGGGCGTGCTGCCGGGGTACGGCCACCAGAGCCCGAACGACTGGGGCCTCGGGTTCGAGATCCGGGACGCCAAGTCCCCGCACTGGACCGGGAGCACGTCCTCACCGCGCACCGTCGGGCACTTCGGACAGGCGGGCACGTTCCTGTGGGTGGACCCGGAGGCCCGGTGGGCCGACGGCCGGGGCACCGGAGCGGCCTGCGTCGCGCTCGCCGACCGGGCGTTCGGGCCCTGGGCGGTCCAGGCGTGGCCGCAGCTCACGGACGCGGTGCTCGCCGAGCTCTGAGCCGGTCCGGGGCTCGGGGGTCAGCTCCGGGCGGCCATCTCCCAGATCAGGACCTCGGCCGGGGCGAGGGCCACCAGGGCGGCCCCCTCGACGTCGGTGAGTCGGACCGCGTCGCCCGGGCCCAGCGGCGCCGGGTCCCCGTCGACGGCCGGGTGCAGGGCCAGCCTGCCGCGCACCACGTGCGCGTAGGCGTGCGCGCCGGTGGGCAGCGGACGGCGCTCACCGGTGGCGAGCCGCTGGACGTGCAGCAGCGCGCCGGCTTCGGGGACCGGGTACGCCTCGGTGTCCGGGAGGGCGCGGACCACCTCGTAGCGCGGTTCGCCGCCGGGCGTCAGCGGGGCCAGCCACATCTGGACGAAGACCAGCGGGTCCGGGCCGTCGTTGCGCTCCACGTGCCGCACGCCGCCCGCGGAGCTCAGGCGTTGGACGTCCCCCGCCCGGACGCGGGTGGTGCGGCCCGTGGAGTCGCGGTGGGTGAGTTCGCCCTCGACGACCCAGGTGACGATCTCGGTGTGGCTGTGCGGGTGCTCGTCGAAGCCGGCGCCGGGGGCGAGGCGCTCCTCGTTGCAGGCGATGACGGCGCCGAAGCGCAGGTTGTCCGGGTCGTAGTGGGGCCCGAAGGAGAAGGCGTGCCGGGACTCGATGCCCGCCGTCGGGTCGCCTCCGGGGTAGCGCTCTGCGGCGCGGCGCACGTCGATCACGCGTCCACCGTAGTCGCCGTCCCCGGGGGCGGTCCGCCCGGTGCGCCGGTTCCGCACCGGAACCCGTCGGGACCGCCCCGCCGATTCGTCCGGGCGCGCGGATGAGGCAGTCTTGTCCCGTGTCCGAACCCGAAGTCGGCAAGACCGATCCCGCAGATCACGGCGCAGCGCGCACTCCCGTCCCCGGCTCGTCCCGGGGGGCGAACCCGGGTGGCCCCGGCGTGCCACCGTCCGACGGGCGCGGCGGGCCCACGGCGGACTCCGACTGGCCCGACGCCGCCGAGCACCCGGCGCGCCGTTCCTCCGCGGACCACGGCGCCGCCGGTGAGCCGGCCGATCGGGGGCGCCCGCCGGTGCATGCGCCGCATTCGCACGCCGGCACCCTGCGCCGGCTGGAGAAGTCCTCCGGGAGCCTCGCCGCGCAGGCCATCGCCCGGATGGACGAGACGCTGCCCTGGTACCGGGCCATGCCGCCGGAGAACCGTTCCTGGATCGGTCTGGTCGCCCAGGCCGGCATCGCCGCGTTCACCGAGTGGTTCCGCCGCCCGGACGCTCCGCAGGCGATCTCGACGGACGTGTTCGGCACGGCGCCGCGCGAGCTGACCCGGGCGATCACCCTGCGGCAGACCGTGGAGATGGTGCGGACCACGATCGAGGTCATGGAGTCCGCGATCGACGAGGTCGCGGCGCCCGGCGACGAGTCGGTGCTGCGCGAGGCGCTGCTGGTGTACGCGCGGGAGATCGCCTTCGCCACGGCGCAGGTGTACGCACAGGCGGCGGAGGCGCGGGGCGCGTGGGACGCCCGGCTGGAGTCCCTGGTGGTGAACGCGGTCCTGTCCGGCGAGGCGGACGAGGGGGCGGTCAGCCGGGCGGCGGCGCTGGGCTGGAACGCGCCCGAGCACGTCTGCGTGGTGCTGGGGACGGCACCGGAGGGGGACAACGAGCTGACCGTGGAGGCGATCCGGCGGGCGGCCCGGCACGCCAAGCTCCAGGTGCTGACGGGGGTGCTCGGGGACCGGCTGGTGGTGATCGCGGGCGGCAGCGACAACCCCTTGCAGGTGGCGAAGGCGCTGATCGGACCGTTCGCCGCGGGGCCGGTGGTGGCGGGGCCGATCGTCCCGGACCTGTTGGCGGCGACCCGGTCGGCGCAGGCCGCGGCGGCGGGGCTGCGGGCGTGCGGTGCGTGGCAGGACGCCCCGCGCCCGGTGCTGGCCGACGACCTCCTGCCGGAGCGGGCCATCGCGTCCGACCCTTCGGCGCGTGAGCAGCTGGTGGAGGAGATCTACAGACCGCTGGAGGAGGCCGGGTCGGCCCTGCTGGAAACGCTGAGCGTGTATCTGGAGCAGGCCAGCAGCCTGGAGGGTGCGGCGCGGATGCTCTTCGTCCACCCGAACACCGTGCGCTACCGGCTCCGACGTGTGACTGACGTCACCGGCTGGTCACCCTCCGACGTGCGTTCGGCGTTCACTCTGCGTATCGCGCTGATCCTCGGCCGGCTCGCGGACGGAGATGTCCCGTCTTAGGCGGTCTTGTTGAGTGCCTACAATTCCCCCTTCGGTTCTTCGTCCTTGTCCCCACGGGCGGCCCAGGCCACCCACAAGAGAGAGTGTGAGTGTGCTCGTACTCGTAGCTCCCGGCCAAGGCGCACAGACGCCCGGCTTCCTCGCTCCCTGGCTCGACCTGCCCGGCGCCGCCGATCGCGTGGCGGCCTGGTCGCAGGCCATCGACCTCGACCTGCTGCACTACGGCACCGAGGCCGACGAGGACGCCATCCGTGACACCGCGGTGGCGCAGCCGCTGCTGGTGGCCGCCGGCCTGCTGGCCGCGCTGGCCCTGGCGGGCCCCGAGGCCCTGGCCGCCGACTCCCCCGACGCCCCGGACGGCGTCGCCCTCGCGGGCCTGACGGCGGACGTCGTCGCGGGTCACAGCGTGGGTGAGATCACCGCCGCCGCGCTCGCGGGGGTGCTGTCCCCGGTGGCCGCCCTGCGCCTGGTGCGGACCCGCGGGCTCGCGATGGCCGAGGCCGCCGCGGCGACCCGGACCGGGATGGCGGCGCTGCTCGGCGGCGAGGCGGAGACCGTGCTGCCGCACCTGGAGCGACTGGGGCTGACCCCGGCGAACGTGAACGGCGCGGGTCAGATCGTCGCGGCCGGCACCGCGGAGCAGCTGACCGCGCTGGCGGAGGAGAAGCCCGAGGGCGTGCGCCGCGTGGTGCCCCTGAAGGTGGCGGGCGCGTTCCACACCCGGCACATGGCCCCGGCGGTGGACGCCCTCCGGGAGGCCGCGCGGAAGCTGTCGCCGGCCGACCCCGCGATCGCCTACGTGTCGAACAAGGACGGCCAGGCGGTCGTCTCGGGCGCGGAGGTGCTGGACCGGCTGGTGGGCCAGGTGGCGAACCCGGTGCGCTGGGACCTGTGCATGGAGACCTTCGCCGCGCGCGGGGCGACCGCCCTGGTGGAGCTGTGCCCGGGCGGCACGCTGACGGGCATCGCCAAGCGGGCCCTGCCCGGGGTGCGGACCTTGGCGCTGAAGACCCCCGCCGAACTCGACGCCGCTCGTGAGCTGATCGCCGAGCACGCCGGGCAGACGGCCTGAGTCCGGACCCGGGAAGGAGAGTTCGAAGAGCATGGCGAAGATCAAGACCGGTCGGGGAGCCGCGTACGCGCGCATTCTCGGGGTCGGGGGCTACCGCCCGACGCGGGTGGTGCCCAACGAGGTGATCCTGGAGACGATCGACTCGTCGGACGAGTGGATCCGCTCCCGGTCCGGGATCGCGTCCCGCCACTGGGCCGACGACCAGGAGACCGTCGCGGCGATGTCCCTGGAGGCCGGCGGCAAGGCCATCGCCGCCGCCGGGATCACCCCGGAGCAGATCGGCGCGGTCGTGGTGTCGACGGTGTCGCACTTCAAGCAGACCCCGGCGGTGGCGACCGAGATCGCGGACCGCATCGGCACCGACAAGGCCGCCGCGTTCGACATCTCGGCGGGCTGCGCCGGGTTCGGGTACGGACTGACGCTGGCCCGCGGCATGGTCGTGGACGGGAGCGCCGAGTACGTCCTGGTGATCGGCGTGGAGCGGTTGAGCGACCTGACCGACCTGACGGACCGGGCGACCGCCTTCCTGTTCGGCGACGGCGCCGGCGCGGTGGTCGTGGGGCCGTCGACGGAACCCGCGATCGGGCCCACCGTGTGGGGTTCCGAGGGCGACAAGTCGGAGACCATCAAGCAGACGGTGCCGTGGACGGACTACCGTGACGGCACGGTCGAGAAGTTCCCCGCGATCGCCCAGGAAGGCCAGGCGGTGTTCCGCTGGGCCGTGTTCGAGATGGCGAAGGTCGCCCAGCAGGCGCTGGACGCGGCCGGGATCACCGCGGACGATTTGGACGTCTTCATTCCGCACCAGGCGAACATGCGGATCATCGATTCGATGGTGAAGACACTCAAACTGCCGGAACACGTGACGGTCGCCCGCGATGTGGAGACCACCGGCAACACCTCGGCCGCCTCGATCCCGCTCGCGATGGAGCGGCTCCTGGCGTCCGGCGAGGCGAAGAGCGGTGACACCGCGCTCGTCATCGGATTCGGGGCGGGTCTCGTGTACGCCGCCACGGTCGTTACCCTCCCCTAGGTGTCCGTGCCGGGCCTTCGGGTCCGTCCGGATCGCCGTCCCCTTTTGGTTAGTGATGAAGAAGGAGCGCCACATGGCCGCCACTCAGGAAGAGATCGTCGCGGGTCTCGCCGACATCGTGAACGAGATCGCCGGCATCCCCGCCGAGGACGTCCAGCTGGACAAGTCCTTCACCGATGACCTGGACGTCGACTCGCTGTCCATGGTCGAGGTCGTCGTCGCCGCCGAGGAGCGCTTCGACGTGAAGATCCCCGACGAGGACGTCAAGAACCTCAAGACGGTCGGTGACGCGACCGCGTACATCCTGAAGCACCAGGGCTGATCAAGCCCTGTCATGCCTGCCGCCGCCCGGCGGTGGCGCCGCTGAATCCCTCGTAACCGTGGAGAAGGAATTCCTGTGAACTCGACCAATCGCACCGTGGTCGTCACCGGTATCGGCGCAACCACACCGCTGGGTGGCGACGTGGCATCCACCTGGGACGGCCTGGTCAACGGCCGTTCCGGGGTCAGGCTGCTGACCGAGGAGTGGGCGACGGACCTGCCGGTCCGGATCGCCGCCCGGGTCGCCGTGGAGCCGGGCGAGGTACTGCCCCGCCCGCAGGCCCGCAAGCTGGACCGGTCGGCACAGTTCGCGCTGATCGCCGCCCAGGAGGCGTGGCGGGACGCCGGGTACACGGCGCGGGCCGGTGAGGACCCGGCGGTGGACCCCGACCGGCTCGGTGCGGTGATCGCGTCCGGGATCGGCGGTGTGACGACCCTCCTCGACCAGTACGACGTGCTGAAGGAGAAGGGCGTGCGCCGGGTGTCGCCGCACACGGTGCCGATGCTGATGCCGAACTCGCCCGCCGCGAACGTGGGCATCGAGTTGGGCGCGCGGGCCGGGGTGCACACCCCGGTGTCGGCGTGCGCCTCGGGCGCGGAGGCCATCGGGTACGCCATCGAAATGATCCGTACCGGGCGCGCCGACGTCGTGGTGGCCGGCGGCACGGAGGCGGCGATCCACCCGCTGCCGATCGTGGCGTTCGGCAACATGATGGCGATGTCGAAGAACAACGACGACCCGACCGGCGCCTCGCGCCCCTACGACACGGGCCGCAACGGCTTCGTGATGGGCGAGGGCGCGGGCGTGATCGTCCTGGAGTCCGCGGAGCACGCGCGGGCCCGGGGCGCCCGGATCTACGCGGAGGCCCTCGGTCAGGGCATCTCCGCGGACGCCCACCACATCACGCAGCCGGAGCCGTCCGGCAACGGCATCGCGCGGGCCCTGAAGCACCTGTTGGACTCGACGGACCTGAAGCCGTCGGAGATCGCCCACGTGAACGCGCACGCCACCTCGACGCCGCAGGGCGACGTGGCGGAGGTGAAGGCCCTGCGCCAGGTCTTCGGCGAGGACGTCGACCACATGGCGATCTCGGCGACGAAGTCGATGACGGGCCACCTGCTCGGTGGCGCGGGCGGCGTGGAGACCGTGGCGCTGGTGCTGGCGCTGCACCACCGCATCGCCCCGCCGACGATCAACCTGGACGAGCTCGACCCCGAGGTGGACGCGGACGTGGTCCGCGGCGAGGCCCGGGCGCTGCCCTCCGGCACGATCGCGGCGCTGAACGACTCCTTCGGCTTCGGCGGCCACAACGTGGTGCTGGCGTTCCGGTCGGCCGCGCAGTAGTTCCCCGGCACGACGAGTGGGGCCCCGCCGGTACCGGCGGGGCCCCACTCGCGTCCGGGACGGTTCAGACGACCTGGTGGAGCCAGCGGACGGGGGCACCCTCGCCGGCGTGGCGGAAGGGTTCGAGCTCGTCGTCCCAGGGCTTGCCGAGGAGCCGGGCGATCTCGGTCTCCAGGGAGCTCTCGCCGCGCTGGGAGCGGGCGAGCGCGGCGCGCAGTCGGTCCTCGGGAACGAGGATGTCGCCGTGGACGCCGGTCACCGCGTGGAAGATCCCGAGGTGGGGGGTGGAGCTGTAGCGCTCGCCCTCGGCGGTGGCGCTGGGTTCGGCGGTGACCTCGAAGCGCAGGAGGTCCCAGCCGCGCAGGGCAGAGGCGAGCTGGGACGCGGTGCCCGCCCCGCCCTTCCAGGAGAACTCGGTGCGCCAGGCGCCCGGGGCGGCCGGCTGCCTGATCCAGTCGAGGTTGACGCGCGTCCCGAGGACGCCCGCCACTGCCCACTCGACGTGCGGGCAGAGCGCACGCGGTGCGGAGTGCACGTACAGGACTCCACGTGTCGTCACCGGGACCTCCAGGGTGGGGCGAGGGGGTGCCTTGGGTTCGACGGATTCGCACCCGTGCCGAGCGGTTGTTCGTTGGACGTGGGCAACGCCTGAGAAGCTCGAAAACTGACATATGTGACGTCCGGTAATTTACCGGATACCACACCGGAGTGGTGCCCCTGGGCGGGTGGTCCCGCCCCGTCTCCGCCGGTGCGGCGATGACGGGCGCCACGGGCCCGAGGCTACCGTGCGCCGGGGCGCGGAGTGTGACGTACCGTCGGTCCCGGCGACCGTGCGCCCCGCGCTTTCACCCGCGGGGACGCCCTCGCGGAACGCGGGCGCGGCGCCGGCCGGCCCGGGTCCCGCCCGGCGCGACAGGCCCGGGCTCAACCTCCGGGGGCGCAGGGACGTCGTGGAAGGCGACAGAGGGGAGCCGGAATGCGTAGCCGCACACACCGTTCGGAGCCGACCGGTCGACGTGCACGGACCGCCGTGGCGACCGGGGCCGCCGCGCTGGCCGCGGTCGTGGCGCTGAGCGGGTGCGAGGCCGTCGGCGGGGACGACACCGCGGCGGGCGCCGCGGAGCGGGGCGAGAGCCCCGCTCCGCGGCCGAAACGGGTCTGGGACACCAGTCCGCAGTCACTGGCGGCCGTGGGCGACTCCATCACCCGCGGCTTCGACGCCTGCTCGGTGCTGACGGACTGTCCGGAAGCCTCCTGGGCGACCGGCACCGACCGGGAGGTGCGCAGCCTCGCCGACCGGCTGCTCGGGCCGACCGGCGCCACCGAACGCAGTTGGAACTACGCCAGGACCGGCGCCCGGATGGTGGACCTGCCGGAACAGATGCACCGGGCCGGGGCGCACCGACCCGAGTTGGTGACGGTGCTGGCCGGGGCGAACGACGCCTGCCGCTCCTCAGTGCGCGCGATGACCCCGGTGGCGGACTTCCGGGCCGACTTCGAACAGGCCATGCGGACGCTGCGGCGGCAGTCGCCGAAGACCCAGGTGTTCGTGGCGAGCGTGCCGGACCTGAAGCGGCTGTGGTCCACCGGACGGGACCACCCGCTGGGCAGCCAGGTGTGGAAGTTGGGCGTCTGCCCCTCCATGTTGAAGGACGCGGACGCGGTCGACGGGAAGGCCGTCGCCCGGCGGACCGCCGTGCAGGAACGGGTCGTGGCGTACAACCGGGTGCTCAGGGAGGTCTGCGCCGAGGACCTGCGGTGCCGGCACGACGACGGGGCCGTGTTCGACTTCCGGTTCCAGAAGGACCAGCTGAGCGAGTGGGACTGGTTCCACCCGAGCAAGGAGGGGCAGTCTCGACTGGCGGAGCTGGCCTACCGCGCGGTGACCACGGATTGACGTCCTCGCCGTCCTGAAGGACGGCGGTTCCCGCCTACCGCGCCGTTGAAGGCTGTGGTGTCGGGTGGGTTCCTGTTTCGCTGCGCCGTGCCGGGAGGAGTCCCGGTCTTACCTGCGCTCCACAGGCTGACACGGCCAGTCCGGCCGCCTTGGCGACGTTGACCGCCGCGTTCACGTCCCGGTCCAGGACGGCCCCGCACGCCCCGCACGTCCATACGCGGACGTTCAGCGGCTTGGGGCCGTCCTTGACGCCGCACCGTGAGCACACCTGGGACGTCGGCTCGAACCGGCCGATCTTCACGAAGGTGCGCCCGTACCGTGCGGCCTTGTACTCCAGCATTCCGACGAACGCCGACCATCCGGCGTCGTGCACGGACTTGGCCAGGCGCGTGCGGGCGAGTCCCTTCACCGCCAGGTCCTCCACGGCGATCGCTTGGTTCTCGCGGATCAGCCTCGTGGAGAGCTGGTGGTGGAACTCGCGGCGCGCGTCGGCCACCTTCGCGTGTGCGCGGGCGACCTTGATCCGTGCCTTGTTCCGGTTGCTGGAGCCCTTCTCCTTGCGGAAGAGGGTGCGCTGGGCTTTCTTCAGGCGCTTCTCGGCGCGGCGCAGGAAGCGCGGGCTGTCGACTTTCGTGCCGTCGGAGAGGACGGCGAAGTGCCCGAGCCCGAGATCGATGCCCACCTCGGGTGTGGTCTCGGGGAGGACTTCCTCCGGGCCGGTCTCGACGACGAAGCTCGCGAAGTACCGGCCGGCCGCGTCCTTGACCACGGTCACGGTGGTCGGGGCGGACGGCAGGGAGCGGGACCACTTCACCGGCAGGTCGCCGATCTTCGGCAGGCGCAGCTTCCCGCCCGGAGTGATCCGCCACGCCGCGTTGGCGGTGAAGCGGATCGACTGCCGGTTGTCCCGCCTGGACTTGTACCGGGGTGCGCCCATGCGGGGGCGCTTGCCCTTCAGGCCGTCGAAGAAGTTCCGGTACGCGGTGTCCAGGTCGCGAAGGGACTGCTGGAGGATCACCGCCGAGACCTCGCCGAGCCACGCCCGCTCCGGGGTGTTCTTCGCCTCGGTGATGAGCCGCTTCGACAGGTCCCCGGTCTTCGGGAACGGCATGCCTTCGCTGCGGGCGGTCTCCCGAGCGCGGAGGGCGTCGTTGTAGACCACCCGCACACACCCGAACGCCCTCGCCAATGCGCTGCGCTGACTGGCACTCGGGTACAGGCGGAAGCTGTACCGAAGCTGCACTCGGATCATGGTACCCAATTGGTTTATGGGCATTGATGAGAACGTTCGTGCTGGCCGTCACTGTGTCTTCCGCATGCATGTCCACTTGGTTTTCGTGACGAAGTACCGGCATGAGGTCTTCGCCGATCGACACCTGACGAGGTGCGAGGAGATCATGCGGGCGGTGTGCGAGGACTTCGAGGCCGAGCTGGTGGATTTCAACGGCGGGGCCAACCACGTCCACCTGCTCGTGAACTTCCCGCCGAAGGTCGCCGTGTCCAAGCTGGTGAACTCCCTCAAGGGCGTGTCCTCGCGCAGGCTCCGCAAGGAGTTCCCCGACCTGGTCCACCACTACTGGCGGGCACAGCGCCTGTGGTCCGGCTCGTACTTCGCCGGTTCCGTCGACGGCGCCCCGCTCAGCACCGTGAAGCAGTACATCGAGCAGCAAAACCAGCCGCTCTAACCCCGGGCCGAGGTCAACAGCGCGGATCCATGCACACAGCCCAGGCCAGAGCAGTCCTCAGACTCGCTTCACCACCAGGCTGAAGCCCAGTGCACTGCACATAGTCCCGGTAGCGCCGGCCGGCCCCGGGCGCCGACGCCCCTGGCGGGGACCGCGCGGTTCCCGGGATACTGCCTCCACCCCACAGGCAACGGAGGTTCCCCCATGCCCGTTCCGGCTCCGGTACTCACCGGTGCGCTCGCCCTGGCCACCGCACTGGCGCTCGCCCTCGCCCCCGCGCCCGCCCTCGCCGAGGCGGCGCCCGCCGCCCCGCCCTCGGTGGAGGAGCAGCGCCTCGGGCGGGCGGCGCCGCAGGAGATCCTGCGGCGGTCCGGGTTCGACGCGGTGGCGCCCTCCTTCGCCCGGGCCCTGGCGCGCACGGAGTCCCACCGGCAGGCGCGCCGGGTGGTGGAGCGGCACGGGGCGCGCCTGTGGGAGCGGGCCGTGGACCGGGCGCAGGGCCGAGGGCCGCTGCGTGGGGACCTGAGCCGGGGCGACGACCGTCCGCTGTACTGGGCCCGGCTGGCGATGGCTCGTGAACTACGGCTCTGGGAGCCCGACTTCACGGTGGACGAGCGGGGTCGGGCACGGCTGTCGGATGCCTTGGAGACCACCTCCCGGGGGCAGGACGCCATCCGCTTCGACCGTTCCGCGCGTCCGGAGCGCGGGGAGCCCTTGCGCATCCTGATGACCGGCTTCGACCCGTTCACCCTCGACCGGGACGTGCGGATCGGCAACCCCTCGGGCGCCGCGGCCCTCGCCCTGGACGGCACGGTGGTCCGCACCCCGCGCGGGTTGGCCCGGATCGAGACGGCGGTGTTCCCGGTGCGGTGGCAGGACTTCACCGACGGCGAGGTGGAACGGACCTTGCGGCCCCACCTCGACCGGGTGGACCTGCTGACGACGGTGAGCCAGGGCCGGCCGGACCGCTTCGACGTGGAGCGGACCAACGGAGCCTGGCGCGGCGGGTTCCCGGACAACGAGAACCTCTCGCAGCGGGAACAGGTGCCGGTCGCGGAGGGCCCGGGCCCGCAGTGGACGTCCAGCACCCTGCCGGCGGCGGCGATCGTCGCGGCGTCCACGGGGCGGTTCCCGGTGCGGGACAACCGGGGCGTGACGGAGGTACCGGCGGGGGCCACCGCCCCCGTCGACCGGGTGGACGGGCCGACGTCCGGCTCCACGGCACGGGCCGGCGGTGGCGGGGACTACCTGTCGAACGAGATCGCCTACCGGGCGACCCTGCTGCGGGACCGGTTCGGTCCGGCGTCGCTTCCGGCGGGGCACCTGCACACCCCGGTGCTGCGGTTCGGCGCGGGCAACACCGACCCGGCGACCGGGACGGTCACCGATCCGGAGTTCCAGCGCAACCGGCAGGACATCGTCGACCAGGTGCGCGCCGTGCTCTCGGTGGCGGTGTCCGCCGCCCGTTGACCCACCGCCGGCCCCGGTGCGGACGGGATCCGTCCGCACCGGGGCCGGCGGGGCGTGGTCACGCCTCGGTCGTGGCCGGGGCGGGGGCGGGGGCCGGCCCGGTGGCGAGTTCCTCGCCCATCAGGTCGCGGGCCATCAGGGTGGCGCCGGCGACCGCGCCGGGCATCAGGAAGACCGCCACGAAGGGCACCAGGAAGGCGACGGCCAGCGGGGTGCCGAAGCCCCAGACCAGCCGGCGGCGGGCCCGCAACAGCCGCAGCCGGTCGCGCAGTTCGACCCCGCGGCGCTGGAGCGCCACCGAGGTCAACTCCTCGGTGAGGAAGAAGCCGGTGACGACGAACCCGATCACCGGCACCACGGTCTGGCCGAGGAACGGAACGAAGCCGAGGACGAAGAGCAACAGGCTCCAGAGGGTGGCCCGGACCAGGATGCGCAGGCTGTCCCGACCGGAGATCCACAGGTCCTTCCAGAGCGGCAACCCGGACTCGGGCGCGGTGCCGTCGGGCGAGACGTCCCGGTCGACCTGGGCGGAGAGTTCCTCGTAGAAGGGTTGCCCGAGGAGCAGGGTGACGGCGGTGAAGGTGATGACGGCCAGCAGCAGCGCGAGCGCGAACAGCAGCACCGTGAGGAAGCCGCGGAAGAGGCCGAGCCAGGGCGAGGACCAGTCGTCGGCGAACGGGGTCGCCCACCCGACGAGGTCACCGCCCCACATCAGGAGGGCCACCAGCGCCCCGAGGTAGAGGACGAGCGTGACCAGCCCCGGGATCAGGCCGAACCCGAACGCCTTGCCGTGGGCGGCGACCCAGCGCTGCCCACTCATCATGTACCGGAAACCCACCCCGAGATCGCGCATGCCGGGAACCCTACCCGCAGCTCCGGCCGGTGCCGTCGGGCGTGGCGGACTGTGACGGGGGCGTCGACATGTCACGGCCCGGGGCGGGGGCGGCGGGCGTGCGGCACGATGGGGGCGTGCCCCGTTCCCCCTCGTTGCCCTCCGCGCCCCTGGGTCCGCTGGACCTCCAGCTCGTGCTGCTGCGCCGCATGGCCGACCACCAGCCGGAGCTGGTGGCCGACGCCCGACGGGAGCTGGGGGTGTCGGCCGCCGACATGCGGGAGGCCAACCGGCGTTGGCAGGCGCTGGTGCGTGCACCGCGCGGCCGGGAGTCGGTCGGCCGCTACCGGTCGGTGCTCGGCGTGCCGGAGGGTCGGGCCGCCCGGCTCCTGGGGGACGTGCGGTGCGAGGCGTTGACCTGGCCCTTGCCGCTCTGGCCCGGGCTGCGGTTCGAGGTGCTGGCCGGGCCCGGCGGCGCGGTGTGGAACGCCTGGCTGGTCCGGGCGCCCGGGGCGCCGGCCCCCGCCCTGCGGACGGCCGAGGACCTGGTGCCGTGGTCCTGCACGGTGGACGAGGTGGCCCGGGCCTTCGCCCCGGCCCGGCCGCTCCAGGGCACCGCCCCCACCCGCTGGGGCCTCGCCTTCACCGCTCCGGACGCGACCGGCGCGCCCCGGCCGTGCACCGCGGAGTTCACCCACGGGCTGTTGCAGCGGAGCACCAGCGGCCCGGGGTAGCTCGTGGGTCCCGGTGGTCGTGCGCCGCCGCCGAGGGGGCAGGCTGGGGGCGGGGCGCACGCAGGCGCCCCGCCCGGACCCGCGAGCCGTACCGATCCGGGCGTGCCCGAGTGGAGGAGGAACGACCGTGACCGACCTGTTCCCGCCGTTGGCGGACCCCGACCGTGCGAGGCGCCCCGCGCTGTCCTTTGGCGCGCAGGGACTGACCTACGGCGAGCTGGCCCGGGCCGCGGCGCGGGTCGGGGAGCGGATCGCCGGGGACGAGCGGATCGCGGTGTGGGCGACGCCCTCGCTGGAGACCGCGGTCGGCGTGGTGGGGGCGCTGCTCGCGGGGGTCCCGGTGGTGCCGTTGAACCCCAGCTCCGGGGAGAAGGAGTTGGCCCACGTCCTCGCCGACAGTGCGCCGCGCCGGGTGCTGGTGGCCCCGGGCGTCGAGCTGCCCGCGGCGCTGCGGGACGTGCCGCGCTGCGAGGTCGAGGTGGCGCCGCCGGCCGCGGCGGACGCCACCGCCCGTCCGGTGCCCGCGGACCCGGAGGCGCCGGCGCTGGTGATCTACACCTCCGGCACCACCGGGGCGCCCAAGGGCGCGGTGCTGCCGCGCCGGGCGATCGCCGCGACGCTGGACGGCCTGGCCGACGCCTGGGCGTGGACGGCGGACGACGTCCTGGTGCACGGCTTGCCGCTGTTCCACGTGCACGGTCTGGTGCTGGGCGTGCTGGGTCCGCTGCGGCTCGGCGGCGAGCTGCGCCACCTGGGCCGGTTCGGCGTCGAGGGGGTGGCCCGGGAGCTGACGGCGGGCGGCACCGTGCTGTTCGGGGTGCCGACGATGTACCACCGGCTGGCGCAGGCGCTGCCGGACGCCCCGGAGCTGGTGCGGGCCCTGGCGGGGGCGCGGCTGCTGGTGTCCGGCTCGGCGGCGCTGCCGCTGCGGGACCACGAGCGGATCGCGGCCGCGACCGGTCGGCGGGTGGTGGAGCGGTACGGCATGACCGAGACGTTGATCACCACCGCGGTGCGGGCGGACGGGGAGCCGCGGACCGGGACCGTGGGGCCGCCGCTGGCCGGGGTGGGGGTGCGGCTGGTGGACGAGTCGGGGGCCGAGCTGACCGCGCACGGTCCGGAGGCGGTCGGGGAGGTGCAGGTGCGGGGGGCGACCCTGTTCAGCGGGTACCTGAACCGGCCGGACGCGACGGCCGGGGCGTTCGCCGAGGGGGGCTGGTTCCGCACCGGGGACATGGCGGTGCTGGACGGGGACGGCTGCGTGCGGATCGTGGGCCGCCGGGCGACCGACCTGATCAAGAGCGGCGGCTACAAGATCGGTGCCGGTGAGATCGAGAACGCGCTGCTGGAGCACCCGGGGGTGCGGGAGGCCGCGGTCACCGGGGAGCCCGACGCGGACCTCGGGGAGCGGATCGTCGCCTGGGTGGTCGCCGTCGACCCGGCCGCGCCGCCCGCGGAGCGGGAGTTGGCGGACCACGTGTCCGGGTGGCTGGCCCCGCACAAGCGCCCCCGGGTGGTGCGCTACCTCCCGGCGCTGCCGCGCAACGACATGGGCAAGGTCCTGAAGCGGGCGCTGCCGCAGGGCGGCTGACGGCGGGCGGGGGCCGGGGAGGGCCGCCTCCACCGGCCCCGCCCACCGGCGGGGGTCACGCCTTCTTGAGGAACTCCGTCTTGAGGACGAGGCCCTTGACCTTCTTGGTGTTGCACTCGACCTCGCCCGGTCGGGAGGTGAGGCGGATGTTCTTGACCAGGGTGCCGCGCTTGAGGGTCTCCGAGGTTCCCTTGACCTTGAGGTTCTTGATCAGGGTGACGGAGTCGCCGTCCGAGAGCGGGGTGCCGTTGCTGTCCTTGACCACGATGTCGTTCATGTTCCGTTCCTTGGTGCTCGTCGTTGTTCGTCGTTGTGCGCTGCGGTGGTGCGGTGGTGTCCGGGGGAGGCCGCCGGCACGTGTCAGCGGGTCCGGGGTCCGGGGGTCGCGGGCCATGCGTCGCTGCGCCACTGCCGCTGCGCGGTCCCGGTGGCGCCGTGGGCGGCGAGCGCGCTGGCCAGGTCGCCGTGGACGGTGGTGGCGGGGTGGCCGTCCGCGGGGACGAGGGACCCGTCCGCGGGGATGGCGGCCAGGTGCAGGGGCCGGCCCTCGGCGGCCAGCCGCCGGGCGGCCTCGGAGACCGCGAGCTGCCCGTCGGCGGACCAGCCGCGCAGCTGGGTCAGGTCCAGGATCACGGGTCCGCTGCCGCGGGCCCGCACCCAGCCGATCGCCCCGGTGAACCGGCCGATGGCCTCGGTGCCGAGGTAGCCGGCCAGGGACAGCACCCCGAGGCCGGGCCGGGTGGTGTAGCGCCACTCGATCGTCATGTCGTACTTCCTGAGGTTACGGAGGTTCCGGGAGCCGTCCGGCTCTCGGCGGCTCACAGGGGCAGGGTGATCCAGATGCTCTTGCCGCGGCCGTCGCGGTCGCCGCGGACGACCGCGGTACCGCCCAGGGACAGGGTGAGTTCGACGACGGTGGCGAGACCCGTGCCCTGACCGGTGGCGTGCGTGCCGTACAGGGACGGCTGGTACGGATGCCGGTCGCCCACGGCGAAGGCGAAGGTGCCCCGACCGGCCGTGTAGACGACGGTGACCGTTTCCGACAGCGCGGCTGCGTGCCGGACGCTGTTGGTGACCAGTTCCGACAGGATCAGCAGGGCGGGGCCCACGCTCGGGTGGTGGCGCGGTACGCCCCACTCCGCCAGGACCAGCTCCGCGGTCTCCCGGGCCAGTCGCACCGCGGCCCCCTCGGTGGGCAGGGTCAGCACGTGCCGCAGCGGGAGCGGGGCGTCGGCGGGCCTCACCGCGCGGCCCGCTCGGCGGGCTGCCCGGAGCCGGGCGCTCCGACGCGTTCCAGGTGGGCCCGGGCCCCGGCGACGGCCTCCGGCGCGGTGGCGTACTCCCGCCCCGATCGGCGCAGCGCGTCCAGCAGGCCCACCGAGTCCAGGGCCTTGCGCTGGCCGGGGCGTATGCCGGAGGCCAGCACCACGACGCCCCGCCGCTCCAGTTCCGCCACGGCGTCCTTGAGCGCCAGGGCGCCGGTCGCGTCGAGCGCGGTGACCCGGGACAGCCGCAGGATCACCACCCGGGCGTCGTCCACCGCGGACAGTTCGCGCAGGACGCGGTGGGCACCGGCGAAGAACACCGGGCCGTCTATGCGGTAGGTGACGAGGTCCTCGCCGAGGCGGCCGGCGCCGTCCGGGGCCGGGGGGAGGTCGAGCCGGTCCAGCCGGGTCTGGGTGGCGACCGCGCGCAGGGCCAGGGCGCCCGCCACCAACAGGCCGATGACCACCGCGTACACCAGGTCCAGGACCACGGTGGCGACGGCGGTGAGCACCAGGACCACCGCGTCCGAGCGGGTGGCGCGGGCCATCGCGCGCAAGGCGCCGACCTCGACCATGCGGACGGCGGTGGCGAGCAGCACGCCGGCGAGCGCCGCCAACGGGATGCGGGAGACGAGCGGGGCCGCGGCGAACACGATCACCGCGAGGACCGCGGCGTGGGTGAGGGCGGCCAGCCGGGAGACGGCGCCGGAGCGGACGTTGACCGCGGTCCGGGCGATGGCGCCGGTCGCGGGGACGCCGCCGAACAGCGGGGCGGCCAGGTTGGCGAGGCCCTGCCCGAAGAGCTCGCGGTCCGGGTCGTGCCGGGGCCCGGTGGTCATCCCGTCGGCGACCTGCGCGGAGAGCAGGGACTCCAGGGCGGCCAGGGCGGCGACCGCGACGGCGGGGGCGAGCAGCCCGGGGACGTCCGCCGGGTCGAGGAAGCCGAGGGAGGGGGCGGGCAGGCCCGCCGGGAGCGCGCCGATGGTGGCGACGTCCAGGTGGCCGAGGTGGGCCACCGCGGTGGCGGCGACCACCGCCACGATCGAGAACGGGACGGCGGGCCGCAGCCTCGCCCCGAGCAGCATCAGCGCGGCCACCGCGAGGGCGAGGGCGACGGCGGCCGGGGCGGGCTCGCTGACGAACGCGCGCAGCGCGTGCCAGGCCACGACCAGGACCCCGTCGCCCTCCGGCACCGGCACGCCCAGCGCGCCCGGCACCTGTTGGAGGCCGATCACCAGGGCGATGCCCAGGGTGAAGCCCTCGACCACCGGCGCCGGCACGTAGGCCATCCAACGGCCGGCGCGGGCCGCGGCCAGGCCCAGCAGCAACACGCCGGCGAGCACGCCGACCGTCAGCACGCCCCCGGTGCCGTGCTCGGCGACGATGGGCACCAGGACCACGGTCATCGCCCCGGTCGGCCCGGTGACCTGGAGGCGGGAGCCGCCGAAGAGGGCGGCCAGGGCCCCCGCGACCACGGCCGTGGCGAGTCCGGCCTCGGCGCCGAGACCGGAGGAGACCCCGAAGCCGAGGGCGAGCGGCAGGGCGACGACGGCCACGGTCAGCCCGGCCAGCAGGTCCCGGCGGGGGGCCCGCCGCATCGAGGTCAGGTCGGTGCGGCCGGGCAGCAGGGCGCGCAGCCGGGCCGTGGCGCGGGCGAGGGAGCCGGTCACGGGCCGGACACCTCGGCCTGGCGCAGCTCGACGAGGAGTTCGTGCTGTCCGGCGAGCATCACGGTGAGGATGCGGCGGGCCGCGCGCATCAGTTCTGCCACGTCCCCGCCGGAGAGTTCGTAGACCACGGTGGAGCCCTCGCGGGTGGAGGTGACGATGCCGGAGCGGCGCAGCACCGCGAGCTGTTGGGAGAGCGCGGCCGGCTCGACGGCGATGTCGGCGAGCAGGTCGCGCACCGCCTTCGGGCCGTCCTGGAGCAGTTCCAGGACCCGGATGCGCACGGGGTGCCCCAGCATCCGGAAGAACTCCGCCTTGGCCTGGTACAGCGGTACGGGCATCGTCGCGTTCCCCTCCCTCGTTCCCCCTCGCGGCCCCGTCGGACGGGGCGGCCGGTGCCGTCGTCCCGTGCGCACGGCCGCCGTGCCCCCACGGGAGGGCGCGACGGCCTCCCATGATGGAGCGAGTTGCAAAACTTTGCAATTCCGCAAGTCAGCCACGCGCCGGTGCGCCGGTCGTTCCCCCGGTTTCCGCTGACAGCGGTGCGGGCCGTCGTGAAGAATCGGACCGCGGCACGGCACGTGAACGGACAGCGGCACCACGGGGGTTGCATGGACGAGTTGGTGGAGTTCAG
Organism: Streptomyces sp. NPDC002490; assembly: GCF_040296045.1. Taxonomy (NCBI): domain Bacteria; kingdom Bacillati; phylum Actinomycetota; class Actinomycetes; order Kitasatosporales; family Streptomycetaceae; genus Streptomyces; species Streptomyces sp. NPDC002490. The sequence goes on from NZ_JBEOWM010000002.1 coordinate 51,177, forward strand.
GACCGAGGAGGGCGCACGCGTCCTGGTCTCGGTGGACCCGCGGGGCGGGACCGGTGCCCGGCCGGTGGGCCGGGGCGACCGGGGGCCGGAACAGGTCGCCCGCACCTTCGAGGCGTCCCTGGCGGGGGCCGGGGCGGCCGCCTCGGCGGCGCTGCGGGTGTTCCGGGACGGGAGCCTCGCCCCGGACTCCGTGGAGATCGAGTTCGGGGTGAAGCTGACCGCCGAGACGGGTGCCGTGATCGTCAGGGGCGGGGCCGAGGGGCACCTGCTCGTCCGGCTGTCCTGGGCGCCCCGGGACACCGGGGCCGCGGCGCCGGACGGTCCCGCCGCCGGGCCGGCCGCGGGACCCGGGACCTGACCGTGGGCGCGCCGCTGCCGCGGTCCGGTCCGGGCGCCTCCACCGCGACCCGGCCCACGGCCGCCTGGCACGCCCGGGTGGATTGCGGGCGGGAGGTCGGCGCCGGGTTCCTGGTCACCGCGCGCACCGTGCTGACCTGTGCCCACGTGGTGCGGGAGCGGGCCGAGGCCCCGGTGACGGTGACCTTCCCGCAGGCCGCTGGGCTGGGGCCGATCACCGCCCGGACCGTCAGTGACAGCGGGTGGGGCGGCGGCGACCTGGACCCCGGGGACCTGGCGGTGCTGGAGTTGCCGCACGAGGTGCCGCTGGCCCCGGTCGAGTTCGCCGCGCCCGAGGAGGGCTACGAGGAGCCGCCGCCCCGGCTGCTGCTGTACGGCTTCCCGGTGCACTACGACGAGGGCGCCCTCGCGGAGTACCGGGTCGCCGCCGCCCAGCGCATCCGGGACGAGTGGGTGCAGTTGGAGGCGTGGAGCGGGCACGGCCGGCCGGTCTCCCCCGGGTTCAGCGGGGCCGCCGTCGTCCTCGCGGGCGGCGGGCGCGCGGTCGGCATGGTCACCTCGGCGGACGGCGGGTCCGGGGCGCGCGGCGCGCGGATGCTGCCGGCCGCGGTGCTCGCCCGCCACTGGCCGCCGCTCGCGGACCTGATCCCCACCCCGGGGCTGACCGGCCCGGACCGGGCCGGACTGCGGCGGCTGGTGGCCGAGGCGGAACGGTCCGGGGCGGAGTGCGTCCCGGACCGGCTCTACACCGAGTCGGTGGACCCGGTGACCGGGCCGCCGCTGCCGCCGGGCGGATTCCGGTCGCTGTGGCAGGTCCTGTGGTACCTGCTGTTCGAGGTGGCGGACCCGGCGGCGCCGGCCCGGTTCGCCGGCCGCCTCGCCGACTTCGTCGCCGAACCGGCCCTGCGGTACGCCCTGCGCCGGTGGGCCGGGTTCCCCGACGCCCCGGTGGCGCCGGCCCGTCCGGTGTCCGACTGGACCCCGATCGTGGTGGAACTCGAACGCAGCGGCTCCGGCGGACGGCGGTTCCTCGCCGAGGTGTCGACCTACCGCAACGGGCACCGCAGGCTCCTCGGTTCCCGCACCCTCGACAAACGGGCGCTGCCCCGGTACGTCACCGAACTCGTCGACGCGGCCTTCCACGAACTCCCCCACGAGGCACGCGTGCTGATCGCCTTCGTCCTGCCGCGCGGCTCCCTGAACGAACCGGTCGCGCAGTGGCCGCGCGGCCCCGACGACCCCAGCCCGCTCGGCTGTCTGTACCCGGTGGTCGTGATGGACCGGGAACGGCGGCGACAGGGCTCCCTGCAACACGCGCTGCTGCGCAAGTGGCGGCTGCTGGACGAACGCGCGGCCCGGGACGGGCCGGTCCCCGCCGACCTGGTGCGGGTGGAGTGCGGCAGCACCGAGGACCAGGGCAGGTTGACGGTGCGGCTGTTCGACGAGGGCCACGTCATGGCGTTCACCGCACCGCCCACCTCGCCCCGGATGAGGCGGCTGTTCACCGCCGGGCTGAACGGCTCGGTCCCGGTGATGCTGTGGCCGCGCACCGGCTGCGCCGGCGGCCACGGGACCGGGGAGCCGTGTCCCGGCGGGGAGTTCCTCGACCGGCTCCGCACGCACCTGGCCGACCTGCCCCCCGAGGAGATCCCGCACCGGGTGCGCGCGCTGCGCAGGGACGCGTACCTCTGCGCCGACCGCTCCGCCCACTGGGCCCGGGACCTGAGCCTGCTGTGGGAGGACCCCCGGCACTTCCCCGAGCCCCCGGGGCACGCCGCCTCGCCCGTCCGCTGACCCGCGTCCCGACCGACCACCCGAGGAGAGTCCGGTCATGTCCCAGTGGCCCGTCTACACCGGCACGGCAGCGCCGCACGACCACGTCGACGCCCTGCCCGCACCACCACCGTGGCGCGCCTTCGACGGCGGGCCCCCGCTGGAACCCCCCGCCGGGGACGAGGAGGCCGGCTCCCCCGACCTGGCGCACCGGGCCCGCACCTACCAGGCGACCCCGGAGGCCGTGGACCTCGTCAACGCCGCGCTGTTCCTGCGGCGTCCGCTGCTGGTGACCGGCCCGCCCGGCAGCGGCAAGTCCTCGCTCGCCTACGCCGTCGCCCGGGAACTGCGGCTCGGCCCGGTGCTGCGGTGGAACATCACCAGCCGCGCCACCCTCCAGGACGGCCTGTACCGCTACGACCCGCTGGCCCGGCTCCACGCGGCCCGGTCCGCCGCGGTGCGCACGGCGGCCCCCTCGTCCGAGGACCCCCCGGACGGCTCCCCCGACGCGGACGGCGACGAGGCGCTCCAGGACCACCTGCGGCTCGGCCCGCTCGGCACCGCGCTGCTCCCCTACCGCAGGCCCCGGGCCCTGCTCATCGACGAGATCGACAAGAGCGACCTCGACCTCCCCAACGACCTGCTGAACGTCCTGGAGGAGGGCCGCTACGAGATCCCCGAACTGGTCCGGGCGGCCCGGCACACCCCCCGCGCCCGGGTGATGGTCGACGGGGACGCGGAACGGGTGACCGTCCGGGGCGGTGCCGTCCGCTGCCGCTCGTTCCCCTTCGTGGTGCTGACCAGCAACGGCGAACGGGAGTTCCCGCCCGCGTTCCTGCGCCGCTGCGTCTCGCTGCGCCTGCGCCGGCCGGACGGCGACCGGCTCGAACGGATCGTCCGGGCCCACCTCGGCGCCCCCGACGACTACGCGCGCGGCCTGATCGCCACCTTCCTGGGCCGATCGGACGCGGGGGAACTGGCCACGGACCAACTGCTGAACGCCATCTACCTGACCGGGGCCGCCGGGCTGACCGGAGCCTCCCGGGACGCGCTCGCCGCCCGGCTGATGCCGTACCTGGGCAACGGGCCCGGGGCGGACGACGATGAGCGCTGAACCCGGCGGCGTCGCCCGGCTCGCCGCCGTGCTGACCGCCGCCGCCCGGGGCGCCGCCCCCACCCCCACCGAACTCGCCGAACTGCTGTGGCTCGCCCGCCACGCCCAGCCGGACCCGGTCGCCGCGCCCCCGGCCGTCCCCGACACCGCCCCGGTCCGCGCCGACGGACCCGGCGGGACGCCCCTGCCGCCCGTCGAACCAGGCGTCCCGCTGCACCTGTCGCCCGCTCCCGACCGGCCCCCCGAGCCGGCGGGGACGGCGGCCCCCGAAGCGCCCGCCCGCCCGCTGCCCGTGCCCGAGGAGCCGCCCGCCCGGGCCGCGCCGGCCCCCGTCACCCGGCTGCCGCTGCGCGCGGTCGCGCCCCCGATGCTCCCCCATCCGCTACCGCTCCAGCGGGCGTTGCGCCCCCTGGCCCGGCGGGTGGCCGCCCCGCACGGACACGAACTCGACGAGACGGCCACCGCCGAACGCATCGCCCGGTTCGCCGACGCCCCGGGGCAGTGGCTGCCGGTGCTGCGACCGGCCCGGGAACGCTGGCTGCGACTACACCTGGTGCACGACGCCGGACCGACCATGCCGGTGTGGCGCCCGCTGGTCCGCGACCTGCGCACCGCGCTCACCCGGTCCGGGGTGTTCCGCACGGTGGAGGCGTACCGGCTGGACCCGGACGGCCGGGTCGGCGGCCCGGGCCGCACCCCGGTGCCGGTGCCCGCGGACGGCCGCACCGTGACCCTGCTGGTCAGCGACTGCACCGGCCCCCCGTGGTGGTCGGGCCCGGCGGGCGAACGCTGGTACCGCACCCTGGGGCGCTGGCTGCGACGGATGCCGGTCGCGGTGCTCCAACCGCTGCCCGAGCGGTTGTGGCGGTCCACCGCACTGAGCCCGGCGGCGGGACTGCTGTCGGCGCCCACCGCCGCCGCCCCCAACACGGCGCTCGCCTTCGCCCCCTACGACCCGATCGCCCGGCCCGCCCCGTCGACGGTGCCGCTGCCGGTGCTGGAGGTGGCGCCCCGCTGGCTCGCCCACTGGTCCGCACTGGTCGCCGACCCCGGCGGCGGCCGGTTCCCCGGCGCGGTGGCCGGCGTGGCCGGCCGGCCGCTGCCCACCACCGCGGACGGCCCGCCCCGCGACGACGCGGCGGCCCTGCCCCCGGAGGAACTCGTCGCCCGGTTCCGGGCCACCGCCTCGGCCCAGGCGTTCCGACTCGCCGGCCACCTGGCGCTCGGCACCCCCCGACTGCCGGTCATGCGGCTGGTGCACGCCGCCCTGGAAGCCGACCCGCAGCCCCAGCACCTGGCCGAGGTCATCCTCAGCGGCATGCTCAGCGGTGACGGCGCCCCCGTCGACGGCTACGCCTTCCGGCCCGGGGTGCGCGAGGTGCTGGCCCGTTCGCTGCCCCGCTCCGGCCGACTGCGGACCCGGGCCCTGCTCGCCCGGGTCGGCGCACTGATCGACGACCGCGCGGGCACCGCACCGGGCGGGGTGAGCGCCGAGGCGCGGCTGCCCGGGCCGCCCGGGACCGGAGCCGCGGACGCCTCCGGGACGGGGCCGGTCACCGTGGTGGGCCCGGACACCCTGCGGTACGCCCCCCACCCGGACGGCCCGCCGTTCCGCGCCGGGGTGACCGTGGGCGACCGCTACCGACTGCGCCACCCGCTGCGCCCCGGCGGCGGCGCCCTGTGGCGGGCGCACGACCGGCGGACCGGCCAGGACGTGGTGGTCCAGCCCTGCGCCGCCGGTGACCGCCAGGAGTTCGAGCGGACCGTCCGCTCGCTCGGCGAACTGTGGCACCCGAGCATCGTGCGGGTGCTCGACTCCGGCACCCACGGCACCGTCCCGTACGCCGTGCTGGAACACCTCGACGGGCTGGCGCTGGACGTGCTCGCGGCCCCCAGTGGATTCCTGCTGCCCTCCCGGCTGACCACCTCGGTCGCCCGCGGCCTCGCCAGCGCCCTGACCCAGCTGGGCGAACGGGACCTGGTGCACGGGGCGATCGGCCCGCACTGCGTCGTGGTGCTGCCCGACGGCACCCCCAAACTGACCGGCTTCGCGCTCGGCACCGCCTCCGGCGGGGACCGGCGCGCCGAGGACCTGCGCCGGTTCGCCGCCCTGCTGGCCCTGCTGATGTCCCCGGACGGCGGCCCCGAGCCCCGCGCGGAGCTCCTCACCCGGCTCCCCCCGGACGTGCGGGTGCTGACCGCCGGTGCGCTGGCGGCCCTGCGGGACGGCCCGCGGGCCGAACGCCACGCGGTCCTCGCCTGGCTGGGCGGACTGCGCTCCTACCGCCTGCGGCCCTCGTCCGAGCAGTACTTCCAGTACCGCGCGATGGGGCCGGTGCGGGTCGGGCGGACCGATCTGCCCTGGTGGGCCGCGTGGCCCGACGCGCCCCCGCCGGACCCCCTGGACCTCGGCCCGCCGGAGCGGACCGCGCTGCTGTGCGCGCTGCTGCTGCGCCCCGGCCGCCCGGTCGGCCACGCCGAACTCTCCGCGGGCCTGTGGCGGCCCGGGGAGGGCCCCCCGGACCCGCGCGGGCGGCTCGCCGCGCACGCCGCCGGACTGCGCCGGGCGCTCGGGCCCGGTCGGCTCGCCGTGCTGCCCGACGGGTACGCGCTGCACACCAGCGCCGACCGGGCCGACGTGCACGAGTTCGAACGGCTGGCGGCGAAGGCGGAACGGCTGCGGGCCGATTCCGCGGGCGCCCACGAGGCCGCCCGCGCCGCGCTCGCCCTCTGGTCCGGCACACCCCTGGCGGGGGTGCCCGGTCCGGCCGCCGAGGCAGCCCGGGACCGGCTGGGCGTGCTGCGACTGCGGCTGTGGGAGATACGCTCCGAGACCGACCTGGAGCAGGGCCGGTTCACCGTCGCCGTGGACGAACTGTCCGGGCTGGTGGCGGAGCACCCCCGGCACGTGGGCTTCCGCCGGCTGCACCTGACCGCCCTGGACCGGGCCGGCCGCACCGCCGAGGCCCGGCAGGCGTACCGGGACCTGCTCGCCGCGGGCGGCCGGCCCGACGAGGAGCTGACCGAGCGCTACCGGGGACCGGACTGACCCCGGGGGGTGCGTAGCACCACCGGTCCGGGCCGCCGCGCACCGGCGCGGCGGCACCCGCCGCCGCCACCCGTCCGGCGGCCCCCCGCGCGGCCCAGCCCGCCGAGCGCCGTCCCCCGGCCGCACCCACGATCGGAGGGAGGACCGCCGTGCGGGCCCCGCCGGACGGCCCGCGGACTCGGGAGGAACACGATGAACGCCCACGTCAGCCTGGACCAGTTGCGCCGGTGCCACATCGCGGTGGACCTGGGGGCCGCCCGGACCCGGGTGTTCGTCAAGGGCGTGGGCCTGGCCGTCGACCAGCCGAGCGCGGCGGCCGTCAACACCCGTACCGGCTCGCTGATCGCGGTCGGGGAGTTCGCCGAGCGGATGACCGGCCGCACCCCCGGCTACATCCGGGTGGTCCGCCCCGTGTCGGGCGGCTCGGTGGTGGACGTCGAGATGGCCCAGCGGATGCTGCGGCACCTGCTCGGCGAGAAGCTGCGCCGCGCGCTGCGCCGCAAGCCGTGGCTGCGGGCCGCCGCCTGCACCCCGCACGAGGCCGACCCGCTGGCACAACGGGCCGCGGTGGAGACGCTGGTGGGGCTCGGGGCCCGCCGGGTGGAGCTGGTGGACACCCTGGTCGCCGCCGCGGTGGGGTGCGGGCTGCCGGTGGAGCGGGCCGAGGCGACGATGATCCTGGTGTGCGGTGCCGCCACCACCCAGGTCGCCGTGTTGTCGCTGGGGTCGATTGTGACCGCGGAACGGATCAAGGTCGGCGGCGAGGCCATCGACCACGCCATCGTGCAGCACCTGCGCCACCGGCACGAGCTGATGCTGCCCTCCCAGTCGGTGCGCCCCCTGCAACTCGCCCTGTCGGGCAACGGGTTGACCCCGGACGGCCCCACCTCCACCGAGATCCACGGCCGGGACGTGGCGACCGGGCTGGCCCGCTCGGTGCAGGTGGACACCGCGGCCGTGCGGGAGGCCATCCACACCCCGCTCACGGCGGTGCTCGACGGCATCGGCAAGGTGCTGCGGGACTGCCCGCCGGACCTGGTGGCCGACCTCGCGGACCGGGGCGTCACGATGGTCGGCGGGAGCGCCCTGCTGCCGGGCCTCGACCAGATGCTGCGGGACGCCACCGGGATGCCGGTGACCATCGCCGAACGCCCCGACGTGTGCGCGATCCTCGGTCTGGGCGCGATGCTGGAGGGCAGGGTCCGGCCGATGGTGCTCGATCCGCTGTCGGCCTGATCCGTCCGCCCCCGCGGTCGGGTGCCGACCACGGCCCCGGAGTTGGCATGCTGGACGGGTGAGCGAAGACGACCGTGCGGCGACGCACCCACCACGGCTACCGCCGCTGCTGGACGCGGTGTTGGAGATCGGCACCGATCTCGACCTGTCGACCACCCTGCAACGCGTGGTCACCCGCGCCGCCGAGTTGACCGACGCCCGCTACGGGGCGCTGGGCGTCCTGGACCTGACGGGCGGGCCGGGGCCCCGTCTCACCGAGCTGTACACCACGGGGCTCTCCGCCGGACGGCGGGCCCGCCTGGGGCGGTTGCCGGACGGCCACACCGGGCTGATCGGGACGGTCATCGACGACCCCCGGCCGCTGCGGATAGCCGACCTCACCGCCGACCCCCGGGCGCACGGCCTGCCGCCCGGGCACCCGCCGATGCGCTCCTTCCTCGGGGTGCCGATCCACGTCGGCCACGAGGTCTTCGGCAACCTGTACCTCACCGAGAAGCGGACCGGGGCCTTCACTGAGGAGGACACCCAACTGCTGCGGGTGCTCGCCGCCCAGGCGGGCATCGCCATCGGCAACGCCCGGCTGTACGAGACGGCCCGCCAGCGCGAACGCTGGATCGAGGGCGCCGCGGCCGTGACCACCGCCCTCCTCGCCGGCGGCACCGCGGCCCACGCCCTGGAGACGGTCGCCGAGCGCGCCCGGGTGCTGGCCGGCGCGGCGGCCGGGGTGATCCTCCAACAGGGCCCGGACGGCGGGCTGGAGGTGGTGGCGGCGGCCGGCCCGCCCGGGCTGGTGGGGCCCGCCGGGATGGAGGTCCTCGCGGGCGCCGCGGTGCCGGCGGACAGTCCGGTCCTCGGCCGGCTGCTCGCCGGGGAGTCGGTGTGCGTGCCCGACCCGGTCGGGGATCCGCACGGCGGTCCGGCTGCGGCGCACTTCGGGCCGGTGATGCTGCTGCCCCTCACCTCGGGCGGGCGGCCGATCGGCACCCTGGCGCTGCCCCGGCACCGGGGCGCCCGCCCCTACACCCCCGCGGAACGGCTGATGGCCTCCCAGTTCGCGGCGCACGCGGCCCTGGCGCTGGTCCTGGCGGACGCGCAGGCGCGACGGGAACGGCTCGCCGTGTACGAGGACCGCGACCGGATCGCCCGGGACCTGCACGACCTGGTGGTGCAGCGGCTGTTCGCGACCGGGCTGATGTTGGAGTCCACCCAGCGGCGCGCGGAGCGCTCCTCCCGGGAGGGCGGGTCCGGCGATCCGCCGGAGGTGCACGGCCGGTTGGCGCGGGCGGTCGACGAACTCGACGCCACCGTGCAGGAGGTGCGGACCGCGATCGTCGCCCTCCAGCAGCCGCCGACCGACGCCCCGGCGACCCTGCGCGGCAGGGTGCTGCGGGAGACCGGGCACGCGGCGGCGGTCTGCGGCTTCGCGCCCTCGGTGCGGTTCGTGGGTCCGGTCGACGCCCTGGTGGGCGATCCGGTGGCGGGGCACCTGGTGGCCGCGCTGCGCCGGGCGCTCGGCGCGGCGACCGCCCGGGCGGGGGTGAGTCGGATAGCGGTCACCGTCGACGCCGCGGTGCACCTGGCGGACGGGCGCCCCGGGGTCCGGTTGACCGTCGACGACGGAGCGCCGACGGCCTCGGACGGCCGCGTTCCGGGGACGACCCCGGTGACCTGGCACTCTCCGCTGTGAGGCGGCGTCCGGGCGGCGCGAGGCGGCGCGCCGACGATGAGGGACCGATGAGGGGTCTCTCATTGCCCTCGACAACAGATGGGCTGTCCGGTTTTCTGTCCGTGTCGGCGTGGCCGAAGGCGGCGCACACGCCCTGACGGGGAAGCAGGAACCTGACTCCATGGCACGACAGGCACGGGCGATCCAGACGCGCGAGTCCATTCTGCTGGCGGCAGCGGCCGTCTTCGACGAACGTGGGTACAGTTCAGCGACGATCACCGAGATCCTGCAACGGGCCGGGGTCACCAAGGGTGCGCTGTACTTCCACTTCGCGTCGAAGGAGGAGCTCGCGCTGGGCGTGGTATCGGCCCAACTCGACCTCAACGAACTGCCTCCGCAGCGCACCAAGCTCCAGGAACTCGTGGACCACGGGCTGCTGTTCGCCCACCGGTTGCTGCACGATCCGCTGACCCGGGCCAGCATGGGGCTGGCGATGGACCAGCGGCGGGAGGCGACGGTGGACCCGGCGCCGCTGCGGGGCACCCCGTACCAGGCGTGGATCGACCGCATCGGCCTGGTGTTGAGGGAGGCCGAGGCGCGCGGCGAGTTGCTGCCGCACGTGGTGCCCGAGGACACGGCCGAGCTGATGGCCGGGGCGTTCTCCGGCATCCAGGGCATGTCGCACGTGCTGTGCGAGCGGGCCGATCTCACCCGCCGGGTCATCGTGCTCCTCCAGCACGTGCTGCCGAGCATCGCGGTGCCGGCGCTGCTGTCGACCCTGGACCTGGCCCCCGATCGGGCGGAGCGGCTGCTGACCGTGCTGCCGGTGCCCCTCCCCGACGGCACCGTGACCGGTGTCGAGGGCGTGCCGAGCCCGCGGCGCAAGGTCCCCGTCGCCGCGGGCTGAGCGGTCCGGCCCGCCGGTGCGGGCCGGACCGCTCAGCGCCGGACGACGGTGGCCCGTCCGCCCCCTCGCGCCCGCCCCCGGGGGCGGGACGCGGCGGGGTCAGTCGACCTCCGCGACGGCCTGGGCGAACTGCGCGGCGTACAGCCGGGCGTAGGCGCCCCGGGTGAGCAACAGCTTCTCGTGGGTGCCCTGTTCGACGATGGCGCCGTCCTCCATCACCAGGATGGTGTCCGCGTCCCGGATCGTGGAGAGCCGGTGGGCGATGACGAACGAGGTGCGGTCCCGGGAGAGGCGGGCCATCGCCTTCTGGATCAGGACCTCGGTACGGGTGTCCACCGAGCTGGTCGCCTCGTCGAGGACGAGGATCACCGGCTCGGACAGGAACGCCCGGGCGATGGTGATGAGTTGCTTCTCGCCCGCGCTGACCCCGGTGCCCTCGTCGTCGATGACGGTGTCGTAGCCCTCGGGCAGGGTGCGGATGAACCGGTCGGCGTGGGCGGCCTTGGCCGCCTCCTCGATCTCCTCCCGGGTCACCTCCCGGGACGCCCCGTAGGCGATGTTGTCGGCGATGGTGCCGCCGAACAGCCAGGTGTCCTGGAGGACCATGCCGATCCCGGCGCGGAGCTCGTCGCGGGACATCCGGGCGATGTCGACCCCGTCGACGGTGATGCGCCCGCCGGTGACCTCGTAGAACCGCATCAGCAGGTTGACGAGCGTGGTCTTGCCGGCGCCGGTCGGACCGACGATGGCGACCGTCTGGCCCGGCTCCACGGTGAGCGACAGGTCCTCGATGAGCGGCTTGTCCTCGCTGTAGCGGAACGACACGTGCTCCAGGGCGACCCGCCCGGTGCTCCGTTCGGGGCGTTCGGGCCGCTCCGGGTCGGGGGTCTGCTCGGGGGCGTCGAGGAGTTCGAAGACCCGCTCGGCGGAGGCCACCCCGGACTGGACCAGGTTGGCCATGGACGCCACCTGGGTGAGCGGCATGGAGAACTGCCGGGAGTACTGGACGAACGCCTGCACGTCCCCGATGGACAACGCCCCGGAGGCGACCCGCAGCCCGCCGACGACCGCGACGAGGACGTAGTTGAGGTTGGACACGAAGAACATCAGCGGCTGCATCAGCCCGCTGGTGAACTGGGCGCGGAACCCCGCCCGGTAGAGGGCCTCGTTCTCCTCGGCGAACTTCCGGGCGGACTCCTCCTGCCGGCCGAAGACCTTGACCAGTCCGTGCCCGGTGTACATCTCCTCCACGTGGGCGCTCAGGGTCCCGGTGGCCCGCCACTGCTGGACGAACTGGGGCTGGGAGCGCTTGCCGACCCGCGTGGCGATCAGGAACGACAGCGGGACGGTGACCAGCGCCACCAGGGCGAGCAGCGGCGAGATCCAGAACATCATGATCAGCACGCCGATGATGGTCAGCAGCGAGTTGACGAGCTGCCCCAGGCTCTGCTGGAGGGTCTGGCCGATGTTGTCGAGGTCGTTGGTGGCCCGGCTCAGCACCTCGCCGCGCTGGCGCCGGTCGAAGTACGACAGCGGCAGCCGGGCGAGCTTCAGCTGCACGTCGCGGCGCATCCGGCCGACCGTGCGGTTGATGGCCCGGTTGCCGAGGCGGGTGGCGACCAGCATCAGCAGGCCGCCGACGACGAAGGTGGCGAGCGCGAAGCCGAGCACGGTGCCCACGGCCCCGAAGTCGATGCCCTCGCCGGGGGTGAAGTCCACCGTGGAGAGCACGTCGGCGATGCCGCCCTGGCCGTCGTCCCGCAGCCGGGCGAGGGCCTCCTCCTTGCTCTGGCCGGCGGGCATCCGCTCGCCCACCGCCCCGGCGAAGATCAGGTCCGTCGCGATGCCGAGGATCTTCGGCCCCAGCACCGACACGGCGACGCTGATCACGGCGCAGCCCACCATCGCGTACAGGGTCAGTCGTTCGGGTCCGAAGCGGCCCAGCAGGCGCTTGCCGGAGCCCTTGAAGTCCATGGAGTGGTGGTCGGGTCCGCCACCGGCCATCATCCGTCCCGCGGGCCCCGCCATCAGGCCGCCTCCGCTTCCGTGAGCTGGGAGAGCACGATCTCCCGGTAGGTCTCGTTGTCCCGCATCAGGTCGTCGTGGCGTCCCACCCCGACGACGTGTCCCTCGTCGAGGACGAGGATCCGGTCGGCGTCCCGGATGGTGGCCACCCGCTGCGCCACGATCACGACGGTGGCGTTCGCGGTCTCCTCGGCGAGCGCGGCCCGCAGCGCTGCGTCGGTGGCGTAGTCGAGGGCGGAGAACGAGTCGTCGAAGAGGTAGATCTCGGGCCGCTGGACCAGGGTGCGGGCGATGGCGAGCCGCTGGCGCTGGCCGCCGGAGACGTTGGTGCCGCCCTGGGAGATCGGCGCGTCCAGGCCGCCGTCGAGCTGGGACTCGACGAAGCCGCGGGCCTGGGCGACGTCCAAGGCGTGCCACAGCTCCTCGTCGGTGGCGTCCGGGTTGCCGTAGCGCAGGTTGGTGGCGACGGTCCCGGCGAACAGGTACGGCTTCTGCGGCACCAGGCCGACGGTGCGGGCCAGCAGCTTGGGGTCGAGGTCGCGCACGTCCACCCCGTCGACCAGGACGGCGCCCTCGGTGACGTCGAACAGCCGGGGCACCAGCCCCAGCAGGGTGGTCTTGCCGCTGCCGGTGGACCCGATCACGGCGGTGGTCTCGCCCGGTCGGGCCACCAGGTCGATGCCCTTGAGGACGGGCTCCTCGGCGCCCGGGTAGCGGAAGCCGGCCTCCCGCAGCTCCAGGTGGCCGTGGGAGCGCAGCTCGCGGACGGCGGCGGCCGGCGGGACCACGCTGGACTCGGTGCCCAGGACCTCCTGGATGCGCTCGGCGCACACCTCGGCGCGCGGCACCATCATGAACATGTAGGTGGCCATCATGACCGACATGACGATCTGCATCAGATAGGCGAGGAACGCCGTCAGGGCGCCGATCTCCATGTCCCCGCTCTCGATGCGCTGCGCCCCGAACCAAACGACGGCGACCGAGGAGACGTTCACCACCGTCATCACCAGCGGGAACATGAACGCGAGGATCCGGCCGGTGCCCAGGGAGATCGCGGTCAGCTCGTCGTTGGCGACCCGGAACCGTCCCTGCTCGTAGCCGTCGCGGACGAACGCCCGGATCACCCGGTTGCCGGTGATCTGCTCGCGCAGCAGCCGGTTCACGGTGTCCAGGCGCACCTGCATGGACCGGAACAGGGGCCGCAGCTTGACCACGATCATCGTCACGCTGATGCCGAGGACGGGGACCACGGCGACCAGCACCGTGGAGAGCGTCACGTCCTGGCCGAGCGCCATCACGATCGCACCGACGCACATGATCGGCGCGGAGACCATCAGGGTGAACGCCATCAGCACCAGCATCTGCACCTGCTGGACGTCGTTCGTGGTCCGGGTGATCAACGTCGGCGCCCCGAAGTGACCGACCTCCCGCGCGGAGAAGGACTGCACCTGGTCGAAGACGGCGCCCCGCACGTCACGCCCCAGGGCGGACGCGGTGCGGGCACCGAGGTAGACGGCGCCTATGTTGCAGACGACCTGCACCAGGGTGACGGCGATCATCAATCCGCCGAAGCTCATGATGAAACCGGTGTCGCCCCGCACCACGCCCTTGTCGATGATGTCGGCGTTCATCGTGGGCAGGTACAGGGAGGCGCAGGTCTGGAGGAACTGGAGCGCCACGAGGGCGGCGATGGGTTTGCGGTACGGGCCCAGGTGGGCCCTCAACAGTCGTATGAGCACGCGCGGGTCTCGCTCACTGGGAGGCGGTAGGGGCGGGGGCGGCCGGTGGCCGGGTCCGCCGGTCGGCACATCTCACCCCATCGTCCACCCACCACCCCCCGTTACCCCAGCGGATTAAGCCAACAGCGGGTTCCGGGCGCCCCAGGACCCCCGGGGACGGGGACGGATCAGCCGCCGAACGCCCCGGGATGGATCTGCTCCCGCACCGCCGCGTACTGCTGTCGCACGGCCTGCCCCACGGCCAGCTCCTCGCCCGGCTCGTGGACCTGACCGGTCGCCCCGGACCAGGCGGGCGGGGTGTGCGGGTCCAGCGTGCCGCGGGAGACGCCCAAGGCCCACGCGGCCTGGCGCGCCGCGCCCAGCGCCGCGTACTCGGCGGGGTGCGGCACCACGATCTGCGCGCCGAACAGCGAGGGCGCGGCGGCCTGGACGGCGGGCAGGTCGGCGGCGGCACCCAGCAGGAACACCCGGCGCACCTCCACCCCGCGACCGCGCAGCACGTCGAGGGCGTCGGCGAGCCCGCTCAGCATCCCCTCGACCGCGGCCCGGGCCAGGTGCTCGGGCTTCATCGCCTCCCGGCGCAGCCCGGCGAGGGTGCCGGCGGTGTGCGGCAGGTGCGGGGTCCGCTCCCCCTCCAGATAGGGCAGCAGCACCAGTCCGTGCGCGCCCGGCGTGGACTTCAGGGCCAGGTCGGACAGCGATTCCAGGTCGGGCAGGCCGAGCATCTCGGCGGTGCCGCGCAGCGCGCGGACCGCGTTCAGGGTGTGCACCACCGGCAGGTGCATGCCGGTGGCGTCGGCGAGGGAGGTGATCATGCCGCTGGGGTCGACCAGGGCCTCCCGGTGCACGGCCATCACCGAGCCGGAGGCGCCGAGCGACACCACGGCGTCGCCCAGGCCGATGCCGAGGCCGAAGGCGGCGGCCATGGTGGACCCGGTCCCCGCGGAGATCAGCAGGCCCTCCGGGGTGGTGCCGGCGGCCTCGGCGGGCCCCAGCACCTCGGGCAGTTCGGCGTGTCGGCCGAGCGCCAACTCCACCAGGTCCGGCCGGTAGGCACCGGTCGCGGCCGACCAGTACCCGGTGCCGGAGGCGCCGCCCCGGTCGGTGGTGCGGCGCAGCGGGCGGCCGAGGAGCTGCCAGACCAGCCAGTCGTGGGCCTGGAGCACCAGGGCCACCCGCTGGGCGGCCTCGGGCTCCTGGGCGGCGAGCCACCGGAGCTTGCTGACCGGGTTCGCGGGCTGCGGGACGCACCCGACCGTCCGGGCCCACGCCTCGCGCCCGCCGAAGGCGTCGACGAGGTCGGCGGCGGCGATCTGGGTGCGGCGGTCGGCGCCGACCAGGGCGGGGCGCACGGTGGCGCCCTGCTGGTCGAGCGGCACCAGCGCGTTCTGCTGGGCGGAGACCCCGATGGCCTCGACGCCTTCGAGGACCCCGCCGCCCGCGGCCTCCCCGAGGGAGAGCAACCACGCCTGCGGGTCCACGTCGCTGGGGCGTCCGCCCTCCCCCGCTCCCCCGTGCGCCCCCTCCAGCGGGTGGGAGGCGTATCCCTGCCTGATCACGGCACCCGTGTCGGTGTCACAGACCACGATGCGCGTGGAGTCGGGCGTGCTGTCCAGACCGGCGACTATCCCCATGCGGGAATTCTGCACCACGTTCGGGTGTGTGCCGCACCACACCCCGGGCGGAGTCCGGCGGGCTCAGGTGTTGCTGGTGCCCCAGCCGTCGTCGGACGCCTCGGGACCGCCGCGGCCCCGCTCGCGCAGCGCCCTGACCCGGTCGGCGACCGCGTCCGGCACCCGGCCCTGGGCGCGCTCGGACACCGAGTGCAGCGCCTTGCCCGCCACCTCCCGACCCTGCTGCGCGGCGGACTCGGCGGCGTTGCGGACCGCGGGGTTCTCGGCGAACTGCCGGACGGACTTCTTCAACTGCTCGTACCGCTCCCGTCCGGCCCTGGTACCCAGGACGTATCCGAGGGCCAGCCCGGCGACGAATGTGAGCCGGTAGCGCATGGAGCCACCCTTCCCTTGCGTCGGTGTGGATCGCGGGGCACCGATTGGCGGAGCACCCCCCTGCTTGCGCTAATGTATGTGTCGCAGCGAACGGACGCCCCCTGGTGACCACCGGGGCAGGTGCGTTCGATGCAACGAGGCAATCCTCCGTAGCTCAATTGGCAGAGCAGCCGGCTGTTAACCGGCAGGTTACTGGTTCGAGTCCAGTCGGGGGAGCTCGATCCTCCGTAGCTCAATTGGCAGAGCAGCCGGCTGTTAACCGGCAGGTTACTGGTTCGAGTCCAGTCGGGGGAGCAGCCGAGAAGGACCCCTCCCAGGGGTCCTTTTTCGTGTCCGGTGGAACCGTCCGGGCGCGTCCGGGGTCTCCATGGTCAGCAGGGCCGACCAGCCGAGGCAGGAGATCGTATGAGCGGCTATGCTGCGGCAGACGGCGCGCGCATCGGCGCGCGACGCGCCGTAAGGGGGCGGTAGCTCAGCCGGTTAGAGCAGCGGACTCATAATCCGTCGGCCGTGGGTTCGAGTCCCACCCGCCCCACTCTCGTCCCGCACGAGCAGAATCGTTCAGACGCGGACGGGTCGAGCCCGAACGGCAGCCCGCCGGTCACCTCCGGACCGTGCAGCGGCGAGGGCGGCCGGCACGCGGCGGAGTGACGGCTTCCGCTCAGGGTGTCGGCAAGGGTGGTCTCTTGCCTGACCCTGCGGCCCCGCCTCCGCCTCTCGGGCACATTGAAGACTCCGCTCTACGTGGCGGATGGCCCGTCAGGGGCTCGTAGCCGTAGCCAACAAGCACAACGACCCCATCGGCCGCCACCGAGACCGGGTGCGGCCCGGCGCTCCGCCGCCCCTGCCCGGCACCGTCCCTCCGCGCTCTCGCAGATCTGACGGGCCGGGTCCGGTCGCAGGGCCCCGGGCGACGGTCCGGGCCGAAGGCCCGGCAGGTCACGCCGTGGCGAGGCCCAGCACCAGGGGGATGGCCGAGACCACGGCCAGGACGAAGGGCGAGGGGGCGCCCTTGAGGTCGTCGGCCCGCAGGTGGGCGACGACGGCGCCGAGGAAGTAGAGCACCAGGCCCACGGCGGCGGCGATGCCCAGCGGCCGGTAGGCGATGCCGGCGAGCAGGCCCAGGGCGCCGGCGAACTTCAGCAGCGCCAGCACGGTGTAGGAGCGTCTGGGCACGCCGACGCGTTCCATGGTCTCCACGATGTTCTTGTCGCCGACCAGCATGCCGCGGCCCGAGAACACCAGCAGCAGCGACACCAGGACGGCGAGGACGACGTAGGAAACGAACACGGTCTTCTCCAAGGGGTGAGGGTGTGGAGGGGGAGCGCGCCCCGGGCCGGCGGCCGGCACGACAGCGGGCCGGCGGCAGTGGTGCGGGTGCGGGTGCACGGACACCCGGCACGGTCGCGCGGGCGGTCCGCCGCGTTTCTCCCACCCAGGTAAAGTACAACGTGCATTGCACTAAGTAAAACGATGCCTGCAATCACTCAGGAGGTACCGCCATGACCAGGGCGGACGCGGGGCGGGGCGCACCGCACAAGGGGTTCCCGGAGAAACGGAACGCGATCGTGCGGGCCGCTCGGCAGGTGTTCGGCCGGATCGGCTACCAGGGGGCCAGCATCGACGTGATCGCCGCCGAGGCCGGGGTGTCCACCCGCACCATCTACAACCACTTCGAGAACAAGGAACGGCTCTTCGCCACCGTGCTGCTCGACAGCTCCGAGCAGGTGGCCACCGCCCACGAGGCGCTGATCGAGCGCCACCTCGGGGGCGCGACCAGCACCGCCGAGGTGGAGGGCGGCCTGGTGGCCCTGGCCAAGGACTGGGTGCGGCCGGGGCCGGAGTTCGCCGAGCACTGCACGATGGTCACCCGGCTCACCACCGAGGGCGAGAGCGTTCCCGAGGACCTCCACGGCAGCTGGCAGCAGGCGGGCCCCCGGCGGGTGCAGGGGGCGCTCGCCGCCCATCTGACCCGGCTCGCCGGGCGCGGGCTCCTGGACGTTCCCGACCCCGCACGCGCGGCCCAGCACTTCGTGGCCCTGATCACCCCCGCCGGGGCCCACGGCAAGGCGGGCACGGACCCGCTGCCCGAGGCCGAGGCGGAGGCGGTCGCGGTCACCGGGGTCCGCGCCTTCCTGTACGGGTGCCTGCCCCGGGGCTGAGCCGCCTCGACGGGAGGGCGGGTTCGGGAGCCCGGGACGGGCCACCGCATCGCGTCACTGAGCGGCCGTTTTCGGCCGTCGCCCCCGCTCCGCGGGGATTCCGGGTGGGTGCTGGCCATGATCAGCGAGACGTCATTCCCGGTCGTTCGGCTGAAGGAGCCCCTCGATGCCCACCGCACGCGTCAGTTCGGCCGTGATGACCCACCCGGTCCGCCGGGCCCAGGCGGAGGACATGGTGACCCGGCTGGGCCTCGGTTCCCTGGCCCTGGACCCCGACCCGGAAGGGCCGCCGTCGGCCCTGCGGACAGCGCTGGTGGCCTGGTCGCGGGTGGCCGAGGGCGCCACCCACCAGTTCATGATCCAGGACGACGTGGCCGCGCCCGACGACATGATCGACCTGGTGGCCCACTGCGCCGACCGGTTCCCCGAGGACGCCCTCGCCTTCTACACCAACTGGCACGCCCGCAACGGCGGGGCGACCCGACTGGCCGCGCTGGCCGGGGCCGGCTGGGTGCGCGCGGTGCCGGAGGAGTTCACCCCGACGCTCGCCGTCAGCCTCCCGGTGGAGGTGGCCGAGGAGTTCCGGCAGTACGCGGAGGCTTCCGCCGAGCGCCACGACGACGAGGTGATGTGCACGTTCCTGCGGACCGGGGGGCGGCGCAGCGCACTGTTGGCGGTGCCCACCGTCACCGAGCACACCGGCACCAGCAGCATCAACGGGCACGCCGCCCAGGGCATCCGCCTCGCGGTCTGTCCCGCCTCCGCCGAGGACGCCCGGCCGTTCCTGTACCGGGGGTGGGTGCTGGAGGAACTGCCGTGGGTGCCGTACATGCGGTACGGCGAGGGCTACATCCGCTTGCCCGGGCAGGAGCACGAACCGCAGCCGCGCCACCACTACACCTGGCGGGAGGCCCTGCCGCTGACCGGTGAACTGACCGAGGGGCAGGTGTGGGACGCGGTGCGCCGGCGGCGGCCGGCGGCGCAGGCGGTGCGGGTGGCCGAAGCCTTCGGGGAGCCCTTCGCCGACGAGTTCTGGATCCACTGCCTGCTGCTCGGCCGGCAGGCGGAGGTGGCCGCCCGGCGGCACGCCCCGGCGGGGGCGCAGCGGGGCGGCACACCGGGCGCCGACCGGCTGCGTCGGGCGGCGGTGTCCACGGCGGGCCCGGCCGGGCTGTCGCCCGAGCGCCGGCCGGAGGTGACCCCGGCGTACGCGGAGCTGTTGTCCGCGTACGCCTGGACCGCCGTCAGCTGCGGGGAGTCGCTCCTGGAGGGCTGAGGTCGTAGGTGACCCAGACGGCGGGCTCCCAGTAGGCGGCCCGGTCCTGCTCGCGGTCGACCCGGAGGGTGCTGAGCCCCTCCGGGAAGACGTAGGCGTCGCTCTCCGGGAACTCCATCCCGGTCCAGGACTCCCACTCGGCGACCGTGCCGCTGATCAGGGAGGACTCCTCCGCAGTGGCGGTGATCCGACCACCGAGCCGCACCTGGGTGCGCACCCAGGGGTCGAAGGGCTCGCCGTCGTCCCGGGTCCACCGGGCGTAGCGCTCGGTGGGGACGAGCGGGTAGCGGTGCTTCCAGATGGGCCGCACCGGGACGATGACGTGCCGCAGTCCGTCCCGGCGGGCCATCTCGATCATCTGCTGGAGCAGCGCCTTCGACAGGTTCCTGCCCTGATGGGCGGGGGCCACTTCGACGCCGAGCGCGCACAGCGCGGTGGGCTCGGTGCCCGCGTCGCGGGCGGCGAAGGCGTCCCGGATGGAGGCGTCGAGCCCGGTGCCGAGGCCCTCGGGGGTGCCGTCCCAGGGGCGGGGCAGTGAGCGGCCGGTTCCGAGGATCGCGTCGTCCGCCTCGTCGTACAGCAGGAACTGGTGGTCGCCGAAGTCGTCGAAGAGGCGGTTCCAGAAGCCCTCGGCCCCGATGTCGCCGTGCAGGTTGTATTCGGGGATGATTCCGGTGAACTCTTCGGTGATGCGGTCCCAGAGTTCCGGGCGCTCGTTGTACAGAACGGCTTTCACGGTGTTTCCCTTTCCCTGTCCCGATGCGTTCTCCGCACCCGTGCACGTGCATTGCATTCCGTCACGCCTTGACGGCCTCCCAGACGATGACGATGGGAATTCCTTCCCAGGCGGCCCGGGCGGCGTCCTCGACGAACTCCTCGTAACCACCGGGGGAAAGCCGTCCGTTGAAGACGGGTTCGTAGCAGGCGCGAACGGTGAGGCCCGCGGCGGAGAACGCCTCGATGTACCGGCCCGGCAGGTGCACGTGGTTGCGGACGAAGGCGAGGTGGTCGTCCCCGTGCACGAACAGGCACTGGCCCTGGAGGGTGATCACGAAGGGGTGCAGATCGGTGACGATCACGCGCCCGCCGGGGCGCACCACCCGGGCGAGTTCGGCGACCGCGGGGCCGAGGGCGGGCTGATGGGTGAGGGCGAGGGTGGAGACCGCGAGGTCCACGCTGGCGTCGTCCACCGGCAGCTGCTCCAGCCGGCCGAGGCGGAACTCGGCCTCCGGGGCCTTGCGGCGGGCCTGCTCCACCATCTGCGGGGACTGGTCGACGCCGATGGTGCGGTAACCGCGGCTGGTCAGGGCGACGGTGGTGCGGCCGGTCCCGCAGGCGGCGTCCAGGGCGGTGCCGACCGGGCCCGCGTCCAGGAGCCGGTGCACGATCGGTTCCTCGACCTCCAGGTAGGAGCTGGGCAGGGAGTCGTACAGCTTGGCCCAGGAGGCGTAGCCGGCCGCCTCGTCCAACTCGCTGACCCGGGCGCCGGCGCCGGGCATGCCGTCGTCCCCCTCGGCGGCGAACTTCCTGATCTCCGCGAGCCGGGCGTCGAGGAAGGCGTCGTCGGCGTCGAGGGCGCCGCGCAGCAGGGCCAGCCCCTCGATCCCCAGGACGAGTTCGCGCACCCGCAATTCCTTTGTCATTATTTTCCCTTTCCGCACAGCACGCCGTTCCGTTCGTGCCGCGCTACCCGACTTCTTGCCGTCTCATTCTTCGCGGTATCCGCCTGGCTGGAATCAGTGCGAGAAAGGCCGATCTCCTCCGATGATTTGTTGTACCGGGAAACAGCTTCTAGCATCGGGCCTCTCGTCGTGGGAAAAACGGCGATCGACGGTACTGGGAGGGCCGATGATCGAGGGCTATGTGGATCGGGAGAGCGTGACCGCGGGGGAGGTTCTCGACCTCCGCGTGTCGACCGATGCCGAGGAGTTCCGGGTCCGCTTCTACCGACTGGGCCGGGAACTCGAATACCTCGGCGAGTCCGAGCCCCGGCGGGGGGTCTTCAAGGCGCCGCCGGCGCACCCGGACGGCGTGGCGGGGCACGCCGCGCCGGACGTGGACTGGGAGTTGCCGCACTTCGCGTTCCCGGTGCCCGAGCAGTGGCGGCCGGGCGTCTACCTGGCGCACCTGGTGGAGGGGGACGCACAGCGGGCGGCCGGGGTGCCCTTGCTCGGGGACGGGGACGTCGAGGGGTTCTCGCGCGAGTTCTTCGTGGTCCGACCCCGGCAGCCGGGGCGGCACGGGCGCGTCCTCTACAAGAAGTCCACCTTCACCCGGCACGCCTACAACCGCTCGGACGGCGAGGGCCTCCCCCGTGACTCCAGCCTCTACGACAGCCCGGTCCACCAGGAGGGGGACGCGCACCGGCCGCGCGGGCACAAGGTCAGCCTGCACCGGCCGGGCGGGGTCATCGACCTGGCCCACTGGGACGCCCCCTTCATCGCCTGGTTGGAGCGCTGCGGCTACGCGGTGGAGTACTGCACCGACCTCGATCTGCACGAGGATCCCGAACTCCTCTCCTCCTACGACCTGTTGTTGAGCGTCGGGCACGACGAGTACTGGAGCGCCGCGATGCGCGACCACGTGGCCGCGCACCTCGCCGGCGGGGGGAACGTGGCGTTCCTCAGCGCCAACACCTGCTGGTGGCGCATCCACGTCACGGACGAGGGCACCGCCTTCGTCTCGGACACCGACCACCACGTCGACGGGGTGTATCCGCACCTGCCCGCCACCGACCTGTGGTGGGCCGCCCCGCCGGACGGGGTGGGGCGGCCGGAGAACGCGATGACCGGGGTGAGCTTCCGCAACGGCGGCATGTGGCCCGGGGACTGGCCGGGCGACCGGCCGACCGAGGGGTACACCGTGCAGCACGCCGACCACTGGGTGTTCGAGGGCACCGGGCTGCGGGACGGCCGTGACGGCTCGCCGGCCGACCGGCTCGGCGCGGGCACCGCGCTGATCGGGTACGAGTGCGACGGCGCGGCCTTCGTCCGCGACGAGCACGGGGTGGCCCGGGCCAGCGGGGTGGACGGCACGCCCGACTCCTTCCTGATCCTCGGCATCTACCTGCTGGACCCCGTGAACGACGACCTCCACCGCTTCAAGTGGAGCCACTGGAACTGCCCGGAGCGGGAGCCGGCGATCACCAGCCCCCGGGCCGCGACCATGGGCGTGCACACGACGGAGGGCGGCGGCACGGTCTTCACCGCCGGTACCGTCGACTGGCCCGTGGTCTGCGGCCGGGAGGAGGACGCGGGTGTGGTGCGGGTGACCCGCAACGTGATCGACCGGCTCTCGCGCCGGGGCCAGGACCTCGGCCCCGCCCCGGTCCGGAAGGGGACCTAGAGGAGCGCGCCGAGTTCCTCCAACGAGGCGATGCGGTGCGCCCGGTCGGGCAGCGGCGGGGCGATCCCGTCCACCGCCCGGTCGGGGCGCCGCAGGTGCACCGCGCGGATGCCCTGGGCCAGCGGCCCCTCGACGTCGACCTCCCACATGTCCCCGACGAACAGGGCGCGTTCGGGTGCGACTCCGCAGGCGTCGAGCGCCGCCCGGTAGATCCGGGGGTGCGGTTTGCGCACCCCCACCCGGGCCGAGGTGACGGCGGCGTCCACCAGGTCCGTGAGCCCGCACCCGGCGACCGCGCGATCGAGGTCCCAGTACCAGTTGGAGCAGAGGGCGACCGTGCGGCCGTGCTCGCGCAACTGCGCGAGCACGGCCTTGACGTCCTCGAAGAGCTCCAGGTGCAGGGCCTTGTTGGCCCGGTCCAGCTCCGCCGCCAACGGGCCGGCCGCCTCCTCGGGCACCCCGCACTCCAGGGCCCGACGGCGGAGCCGGTCCACCTCCCAGGCCAGGTACTCCCGTTCGCCGACCGAGTGGACGCGGTGGTCCTCGCCGTCCGCCGGCCCGGTCGCCCACTGGTCGCCCCACGCCTCGACGTGCGCGTCGAGCCCGAGCCGGTGGAACACCGAGGCGTGGCTGGGCGGCAGGGGGTCCACCAGCCGGACCAACGTGCCGTAGAAGTCGAAGATCACCGCCTCCGCGGGGCGGGGAGCCGTGGCCACGGCTCAGTACCGTCCGTGCCGGACGGGGAAGTAGTCCTGGCAGTCGCCCTCGCGCTCGATGTCGACGGTGGCGCAGTGCAGTCCACCGCCGAAGGGGCCGACCGCGCGGAACGGCACCGGGACGATCTCGAAGCCGTAGCCGGCCAACTGCTCGGAGAGGGCGACCTCCTTCTCCTCGATGCACAGGGTGTTCTGGTCCAGGTTGAGCATGTTCCCGGCGAGCCAGGGGCTGCAGAAGGAGAGCTTCGGCGGGTGGTCCCAACTCGCCGGCTGCACCGCCTCGATGACCTCCCAGTCGTTCAGCCGGTAGAACTCCATCAGCTCGGGGTCGGCCAGCCGCTCGCCGCAGTGCAGCACCAGCCCGGGACGCAGCGGCACCCAGGTGGCGTCGATGTGCAGGGGGTGGGTGTTGGTGGAGGTCACCGCGTGCACCCGGTGGTCGGGGAAGTGCCGCTTGAGCCAGTCGTAGCCGCTGCGGTTGGTGACGAAGGACAACTGGACGAAGAGGTCCTTGCCCATGCGGGCGATGTCGGCCGCGTCGAACAGCGGCTCCTCCTCGGTGAGCACCAGGTCGTAGTCGCGGACCTTGGCCAACTGCACCTCGGTGGGCAGCTCGTGGTAGGTGTCCCAGAAGTCGGTGTGGTAACTGGCGTCGGTGAGGCGGGGCTTGGGGGCGGCCTCCCAGCGCATCCGGGGGTCGGACCGGAAGAGGTCCTGGAGGATCGGCCGGTAGCAGAGGTACTCGAACCAGCGGCTGCGGTAGGACATGGTGGCTTCCAGTACCTCGCTGCCGACCGTCAGCAGCAGGTCGCGGGGCGGCATGCAGCCCGACATGGTCTCCTGCTCCCAGTCGGGGGTGGAGACCTTCTGGTTGAAGTCCAAGGGGGTGGGCCGGTCCACCCGTACGCCCCGCTTGCGGAGCATCCCGGCGAAGTTGTCGAGCTGTTCGTTGGCCTCGGCCATCATGTCGGCCGGCATGGTGCCGTAGGTGCCGAGGGGGAAGCCGTCCTCGGGGAAGTCCCGGCGCACCGCGGGCTCGGGGGCCTGGACCACCGCGGCGTCGGCCCGTCCGACGATCACGTGGCGCAGGGGGTCCCAGCCGTTCCAGGAGTTGACCCGCACGGGTCGGGAGTCCGAATCGCCTGCGGTCGCATCGTGGTTCACCACGGGTAACACCTTTCGATAGGGGAACGCTGGAGACACCCGGAGAAAAATGGGTCAGGAGTTGCGTCACCGTCAAGGGCGCCCAAGAGGGGCATCGTAGTGTTTTGCGTCAATCAGAAACGGCCGATCCGGTGGTGCCGCCGCATCGGCCGGACACCGGGCCCGTGCGGGCCGGGGCCAATCCAAAACAACAATGTTCCATAATCCACCTCCGCATCCTGGCCAAAAAGCGCCCCAGCAGTAGTTTGCGGGGCTTCGCTGGGTAGATAGCAGCCCGGTTCAACCAGTCATCGAAAGGCAGAGATCCATGACCCGGCGCTTACGCCGCTTCACCTCGACTCTCGGATCGGTCGCCGTGCTCGCCACCCTGGCCGGGTGCGGCGCGGACGACTCCTCGGACGGCGGGGGCAAAGGCGGCGCCCTGACCGTCTGGCTGACCATCGACGCCCGGGAGAGCTGGCCCGATCTGGTCGCCGGCACCAACAAGCGGTTCGCGGAGCTGCACCCGGGCACCGAGGTCAAGGTCCAGTACCAGCAGTGGCCCAGCAAGAACCAGAAGATCGACGCGGCCCTCGCCGGCCGCGAGGTGCCCGATGTGGTGGAAATGGGCAACAGCGAAACCACCAACTACATCATCAACGGCGCATTCTCCCCGTTGGAGAAGAAGGATTTCGACCATTCGGAAGATTGGCTTCCGGCACTGGCCGATGCGTGTCAACACAACGGGAAGAACTACTGCGTGCCCTACTACGCGGGGGCGAAAGTCGGCATCTACCGGACGGATATCCTGAAGAAGGTGGGCGTGACGAGCCCGCCGCGCACCTACCCCGAACTGCTGTCGGTCCTCGACAAGGTGAAGGCCGAGTACGGCGCCGAGGACAAGAACTTCTCCACCTTCCACATGCCGGGCCGCTACCCCCACGCGGCCATGGCCTGGGTGAAGGACGCCGGCGGCGAGATGGCCGTGCAGGAGGACGGCCGGTGGAAGGGCGCCCTCTCGCTGCCCGCCTCCCGGGCCGGGCTCACCACCTGGAAGAAGCTGATCGACGACTACTACGTGGGTGACCGCTCCAAGGACAACGGCGACGAGCCGGGCGTCGTGGGGCAGGGCAAGGTCGCCATGTTCTACGGCAACACCTGGGAGGCGAACGCCGCCGCCGACCCGCGCAGCGGCGGCAACCCCGCACTGCGCGGCAAGTTCGACACCTTCGCCTTCCCGGGCCCCTCCGGCAAGCTGCTGCCCCCGTTCCTCGGCGGCTCCCTGCTGGCCGTCCCGGTCAAGTCCGGCAAGCAGGAACTCGCCCGGGACTGGATCAAGCTGTTCACGGACCACGGCTCCCAGCAGCAGTTGATCAAGGCCCAGACGCTGCCGAACAACACCGTGCAACTGCGGGAGGTGCCCGCGGACGGCATCAACGGCCCCTCCGCACGGGCCGCCGAACGCGGTTGGGTGACCCCGCTCGCCCCCGGCTGGACCGCGGTGGAGAAGTCCAACATCCTCCCCTCGATGCTCCAGTCCATCGCCACCGGGAAGAAGACGGTGGAGCAGGCGACCGAGGACGCCGACCGCGAGATCGACAAGCTGATCAACGAGAACTGACCGCCCCCACACCCCACCGGCGTTCCGTTCCTCCTGCCGATCCGCGGTCCCACCACCGGATCACACCCCACTCACCCCACTCACCCACATCGGCAACCCCCCACCCCTCCCCCACCCACCCCGTCGGTCGCGTGCGCCGGGCGCGCCGCGGGCGACGATCCGAGGAGTTCCCGCATGGTGACCGCAGACCCACCGGACTCCCTCGCCGTCTCCCAGCCCGTCGTCCCGGCGCCCACCGGGAAGACGGGCCGGCGGCGAGCCCGGCCCCTGTCACGGCGGCTGGTGCCCTACCTCCTGATCGCCCCGACGGTGCTGGCGCTCGCCGCCGTCCTCGGCTATCCCCTGATCGAACTGGTGCTGCTGTCCTTCCAGGACATGACCCGGCAGGAGCTGTTCGCCGGCACGGAACCGCCCTGGGTCGGCCTGGAGCAGTACCGCACCATCGCCACGGACGGGTTCTTCTGGCGGGTCGTCGGGCGCACCGCGCTCTTCACCGCCGTCACCACCGTCCTCACCATGGGCCTCGCCCTGGGCGTGGCCCTGCTCACCCGCCGGGTCTCGCCCTGGGTGCGGCTGCTCATGGCCGGCGTGCTGGTCGCGGTGTGGGCCATGCCCGTCATGGTGGCCGCCGCGGTCTTCCGCTGGCTGGTGGACGCCGACTACGGCGTCGTCAACTGGCTGCTCGGCCTCCTGCCCGGGCTGGACTTCAGCAAGCACAACTGGTTCGAGAACCCGTGGGAGGGCTTCGCCGTGGTGGTCGCGGTGGTCGTCTGGGGCTCGCTGCCCTTCGCGGCGATCACCCTCCAGGCCGCCCTCACCCAGGTGCCGCCGGAGTTGGAGGAGGCGGCCACCTGCGACGGCGCCGGCCGTACCCAGGTGCTCCGGCACATCGTGCTGCCCGTGATCAAGCCGGCGTTCGTGGTGGTGACCACGCTGAACGCGATCTGGAGCTTCGGGGTGTTCAACCAGATCTGGCTGATGCGCACCGGCCAGCCGGAGAAGGAGTACTACCTGCTCGGCGTGCACTCGTTCATCGAGTCGTTCGCCGTCAACCGCTACAGCACCGGGGCGGCCATCGCGGTCGTCACGGTCCTGTTGCTGCTCGTCGGGGCGGTCGTCTACGTCCGTCAACTCGTCCGGATGGGAGAGACAGATTGACCCCCGCCCCCGCCGCCCCGCGCGACGCCCGTAGGCGGCGCTCCTGGCGGGCCGACGCGCTCGGACTGCTGTTCTGCGCGCTGATGGCCTTCCCCCTGTACTGGATGCTGCTGACCGCCTTCCGGCCGGCCTCGGAGATCCGGAGCGATCCACCGCACTTCTGGACCCTCGAACCCACCCTGGAGAACTTCCGCCGGGCCATGGCCTCCGACACCTTCTGGTCGAGCGTGCGGGCCAGCGCACTGGTCGGCGTCGGCACGGTGGTGGTCTCCCTGCTGATCGGGGTGGCCGCGGCCTACGCGGTGGCCCGGTTCTCGTTCACCGGCCGCCGGGCCTTCGTGCTGGTGATCCTCTCCGTGCAGATGGTCCCGCTGGCCGGGCTGATCATCCCGCTGTACCTGTTGCTCAGTGACGCCGGGTTGACCGACAGCCTGGTCGGGGTGGTCCTCACCTACCTCGTCTTCATGCTGCCGTTCACCGTCTGGCTGCTGCGGGGGTTCGTCGGCGGCATTCCCGTGGAGTTGGAGGAGGCGGCGATGGTCGACGGCTGCACCCGGGCCGGGGCCTTCCGCCGGGTGACGCTGCCGCTGCTCGCGCCCGGTCTGGTCGCCACCTCCATCTACGCCCTGGTGCAGGCGTGGAACGAGTACGTGTTGGCGTACGTGCTGCTGTCCAGCAACGACAAGCAGACCGTCTCCATCTGGCTCGTCTCGTTCCAGACCAGCTTCGGCACCGACTACGGCGCCCTGATGGCGGGGGCCACGCTCACCGCCCTGCCCGTGGTCGTGTTCTTCATGATCGTCCAGCGTCGGGTGGCGGCCGGACTGACCGTGGGGGCCGTCAAGGGCTGACCACATGGGACCGCCCCCGCCGTCGCCGGCGGGGGTACGCCCGGACCACGACCGGGCTTCGGGGGCGTCGACGCCCCCGGGGGAACGACCGAGGGCAGGGTGCCGCGGCGGTGGCACGCCCTCTTGACCAGCAGGAGAACTCTGTGACGTTCGACCGTCTTGACCTGGTGTCCAAGCTGTACCAGCCGTCCGGCTGGCCGCGGGTGCTGGACGCCGCGGCGGGCAGACGCACCACCGGGCCACTGGTGGTGGACCTGGACCCGACGACGTTCTGCGACCTCGCCTGCCCCGAGTGCATCAGCGGCAAGCTCCTGAACCAGGGACGGTTCACCCCCGAGCGCCTCGCCGAACTGGCCGAGGAGCTGATATCCATGTCGGTCCGCGGGGTCGTCCTCATCGGCGGCGGCGAACCGCTCGCCCACCGGGGCACCCGTCAGGTGCTGCGGATGCTCGGCGGGGCCGGGATCGCCATCGGGGTCGTCACCAACGGCACGATGATCAAGCAGAACCTGGACGAGTTGGCCGAGTACGCCTCCTGGGTGCGGGTCTCCATGGACGCCGGCACCTCGGACACCTACCGGAAGTTCCGGCCCGACCGCAAGGGCCGCAGCGTCTTCGACAAGGTGACCGGGAACATGCGGCTGCTGGCCGAGGCGAAGAAGGGCGCCCTCGGCTACTCCTTCCTGGTGATGACCCGCCGGGAACCGGACGGCACCGTGATCAGCAACCACCACGAGGTGCTGGAGGCCGCCGGGCTCGCCCACGACATCGGCTGCGACTACTTCGAGACCAAGGCCATGTTCGACGACGGCCACCACGTCATCCAGGTCTCCGAGGACCTGCTCCGCTCGGTGGACGACCAGTTGGCCGAGGCGGAACGGCACTGGGCCGGCGACTCCTTCGAGGTCATCAACTCCTCCACGCTGACCTCGCTGCGCAGCCGGGTCGGGGCGATCCAGCCCAAGGACTACCACCGTTGCCAGGTGGCGGAGTTGCGGACCCTGATCACCCCGTCCGGCGTCTACGTCTGCTCCTACCACCGGGGCAACTCGCAGGCGAAGATCGGCGACGCGGTCACCGAACGGCTCCCCGACATCTGGGAGAACTCCGACCGGGGCATCATCGACCCCACCCGGGACTGCCGCTTCCACTGCGCGCGCCACCGCTCCAACCTCGAACTGGAGAAGATCGCGGAGGGAGCGGTGACGCCCGAACTCGGGCCGGACTACGACCCGTTCATCTGAGGCTTCCGGTCCGCGGGACCGGCGACCGGCCCCGCGGCCCGGGTGGGAACCACCCGGGCCGCGGGGTGCCGGCCCCCGATCGCCCGCCGCACCGCGGCGGCCACCTCCTCGGCCTCGACGGCGGGGCACACCCCCACGAGGGACCCCCCGCCGCCGGCGCCGCTCAGCTTCAACCGCAGCCCGGCCGCCGCGAACGCCGTGTCCCGCAGGTCCTCCAGCACCGGCGTGGACATCCGTTGCCGGTCGCGCATGGTGACGTGGGCGCGGTCCATGGCGAGGGTCAGCCCCTCCAGGTCCCGGCGGCCGATCGCCGCCCACGCCTGCGCGGACGCCCGGTCCGCCTCCTTCAGGTAGCGGGCCAACGCCGGATCCCGATCGGCCACTTGGGAGCGCACCACCGCGATGTGGTCCCCGGTGTCCTTGCGGGTCGCCGAGTCCACCACCAGCACCGTCCACTCCTCGGGGAAGTCGGTGCGCCCGCGGATCAGGGGCAGCCCGGTGGGTCGGCCCTCCAACAGCAGCGCGCCGCCCTCGATGACGGCCACCTGGTCCATCCCGCCCCCGTTGAAGCGGGCGAACTCAAAGCGGTACGCCCATCGGGTCAGGGTCGCGGTCGGGACCTGCGCCGCGGGGGCGCACGCCTCGACGTAGGCCCGCATCAGCGCCACGATCAGGGCGGTGGACGAGGACAGCCCGCTCGCGGCGGGGGCCTCGCTGTGCACCCGCACCGCGGGCGGTCGGGGCCCGAAGTGCGGGAACTCCCCGCGCAGGTACTCCCAGACCTCGTGGGGCCAGCCCGAGCCGGACGGTGCGGGCGGACCCGGCACCGTCTCCACCACGGTGGGCAACGCCAGCGCCAGGCTCACCGACCGGCCGCCCAGCCAGTCCAGGTCCTCCCCGGAGAGGCAGGCCCGGCAGGGCACCTCCGCGCGCACCGCGCGCGTCGTCCCCCCGGGGTGCGCCGCGGGACCCCGTCCGGGGCCGCCGGGCGGGGTCACGCGGTCCGCGGCCCTTCCCCGCGCCCCTCCCGGGCGGCCTTCTCGACCAGCCACTCCGGCAGCGCCTCGGGGGTGGCGTTCAGCCAGTGCACGTAGCGGTCCACGCCCTGGGGGACGGAGATCCCGGGCTGCCAGCGCATCAGCTCGCGCATCCGGTCGATGGCCGCGTACCCGCCGAGCGGGTCGTCGGCCGGGCGGGGCGTGGTGACGAACTCGGCGCCGGGGTAGTGCGGGGCGATCAACTCGCCCACCTCGCGCACCGAGGTCGGCACCCCGGAGCCCACGTTGACGGTCTCCCCCACGACCCCGTCCTCCACCAGGGCGAGCGCGGTGGCCATCGCGATGTCGTCGACGTGCACCAGGTCGCGCACCTGCACCCCGCCGCCGTTGAGCCGCATCGGCAGTCCCAGCCGGGCGTGCAGCGCCAGCCAGGCGACCATCCAGGAATGGCTGCCCGGCTTCACCACCTGGGGGTCGCCGTAGACGGAGAAGTAGCGCAGGATCGCGTGCTCGACGCCCGCGGCGCCGAGCAGCAACCGGGTCTGGTGCTCCGCCCAGAGCTTGGAGTTGGCGTAGACGGACAGCGGGTGCGGGGGCTGGTCCTCGTGGAAGACCTGCGGCCCGTCCGCGCCGCCCGCGGGCGCCACCCCGTTGCCGTAGACGGCGGCGGAGGAGATCAGCACCAGCCGGCGCACCCCCGCGGCGGCGGCCTCCTCCAGGACGACCTCGGTGCCCTCGTTGTTGGCCTTGAAGGCGACGTCCGGTCTGCGGGTGCAGGCGGCCACGTCGGCGTAGGCGGCGGCGTGGACCACGAACTCGGCGCCGCGCAGCACCCCGCGCACCGCCTCCCGGTCCCGGACGTCCCCCACCACCAGGCGCGAGGCGGTGCGGCCGGCACCGAACAGTTCGTGGGTGGCCCCCGGGTAGGCGTCCATCCGGTCCAGGACGACCACCTCGGCCTCGGCCCTGCGCAACAGCGCGGTCAACCGGCTGCCCACCAGTCCCCCGCCACCGGTCACCACGATGCGGGAGCCCCGCAGTTTCTCCAGTCGAGAAGACCCCGAAACGCCGGAGGCAATGGCCTCGTCATCGGTCTTCACGGTCATACGGACTCCTCTATCGGTGATACGTATGGAAAGCACGCGCAGACAGCATGAACGATCATCATCGGCCAGAACCAGGGGGCCTTTTCGGCACTTCTGGAGACGTCGAAGATTCCTTCTTAATTTCCGAAATTCGCCAGTGCCACCGGACGGGCACGGGCCGCGGGCCGGCCCGAGGAATCGGCGCCCTCCGGCGGAATTCGACCTTCCGGTGGAGCACCAGAGCACGGAGGACCTGTGACGCGTTACCGCATCAGCAGCGTGGTGATGACCCATCCCAAGCGGCTGCCCGCCGCCGAGGCGCTGGCCCGCTCGGCACCGCCGGGTGCCCTGCGCGTGGTGATGGACCCCGATCCCGGCGGCCGGCCGTCGGTGTTGCGCACCGCCCTCGCGGCGTGGTCGTCGATCGAGGAGGGCGCCACCCACCAACTCGTCGTGCAGGACGACATGATCCTGTCCGAGGGGTTCTTCGCACGGGTCCGACGGGCCGTGGAGCAGCGGCCGGACGCGGCCCTCGCCCTGTTCGCGCTCTGGGACTCCCGCAACGGCGGTGCGGTGCGCCTGGGCGCGCTGTCCGGGGCCCGTTGGGTGCGCGGGGTCAACGAGTACGTGCCCTGCGTGGCGCTGGTCCTGCCGCGCGCGGTGGCCGCCGGGTACGTGGCGTACGGCAGGCGGCGACTGGACGCGTGGCCCGACGACATCCTCATGCAGCAGTACCTGCGGACCCGCGGGACGCCGGCCTACGTGTCGGTGCCGAACCTGGTGGAGCACGACGACCGGGGCAGCATTTCCGGCAATGCCTTCCGCGGCCCCAGACGCGCGGTGTGCTTCCTTCCCGA
The DNA here is from genome assembly GCF_040296045.1 of Streptomyces sp. NPDC002490. Classification (NCBI taxonomy): domain Bacteria; kingdom Bacillati; phylum Actinomycetota; class Actinomycetes; order Kitasatosporales; family Streptomycetaceae; genus Streptomyces; species Streptomyces sp. NPDC002490. The sequence continues at coordinate 83,508 of NZ_JBEOWM010000002.1, forward strand.
CGACCCCGTGGTGGACGAAACGACCGCTTTGGAATCCCCGGGGGTGGTGCCCTTCTTCAAACACGGCAAGGCCCAGTGCGTGGTGCGGATGACGGGCCCCGGACCACAGCGGTGGCTCCATCTGGAATGCGCCGACTACCTCTCCGGACAAGGCGTGGACATCGCCAGATACAAATCGGCCAACATCGAGTTGACCAAAGCCCCGGACCCCGGGGCCGCCCAGGAGACCTGGCTCACCGCCTTCACCATGGGATTCGTCCACCGCACCGAGGGCCGGGGCGCCGACGCGTCCCGGACGGCGGCCACCGCCGAGGCCCTCGCCACCCTCGGCCCCGGCGGGACCAGCCACCACCAGGACGAGGAGCGCATCCTCGAACTCCGGGCGGGACTGGCCGAGATCGCCGGGGCGGGGCTCGACGCGGGCCTGGCCGCGGCCGAGGGGTCCCGGTCCGCCCCGGTGCGGACGGGACGCCCGGTCGCCGTGCTGGGGGCGGCCAGCCCGCTGGGCGAACACGTGGTGCGCGGACTCGCGGACCGGGGCCACCGGGTGGTCCTCCGCCCCGGTGGCGGCGAACGGCTCCCCGCCCGCGGCCACCTGGTCGACCTGCGCCCGCTGGGGCGGCCGGCGGACCCGGCCGTGGTGGTGCACGGACCCGTCGGCCCGCCGGTGACCCTGCGCACCGGCGACCTGTACGGGCCGGGCTGCGCCCGCGACACCCCGATCGGCCGCATGGTGTGGAGCGCGCTGCGCAGCCGCCCCGTGGTCCTCACCGAGCCGCCCGGCCGCCCGCTGCGCCCGCTGCACACCTCCGACCTGGTCGGGGCGATCAGCCGGGTGCTGGCCCGGCGCCCGGCGGCCGGGGTGCTGGAGCTCCCCGAGGACACCCCGGTCCCCGCCCGCGACCTGGCCCTGGCGGTGCAGGCCGCGGTCCGCCCGGTGGGCATCGAGACGGTCGCGGCCCCGACCGCGGCGCCCCCCGCGCCGGACGGCGCCCCGCGGGCGCCCCGGCTCGCCGACTGGCGCCCCGGGATGCCCCTCCACCACGGTCTGCACACCTTCATGCAGTGGCTGGCCTACGAGGGGTTGGCGCTCGCCGGGGAGTGACCGGATCCGGCCGGCGTCCCTCCGGTGCGCGGCGCGCACGGCGCGCCGGGGGACGAGCCCATGTCCATGGCCCGTGCATTCCAGCCAACTATGCGCGTAGATAAGGGGGCGCGCCGGCCGTGGCCTCCCAGGTGAAACGTGAGTGCACGCCCGGGAAGGCCGTTGACGAGAGGGGTGAGGTTCGGCCGTCATCGCGGGAACCCCGCCCGGAGCCCGGGGGCGTGCGGCAGAGTCAGGGCTCCATCCGGGCCGGTCGTGCGCGACCGGCCCGCCGTTCGGTCCTGTGTCCCCCCGCCAGGAGGCCCCGATGTCCCCCCGCTCGCGCCTCGCGCGCCCCTTGCGCATCACGCTCACCCTCGGTCTGCCGCTCGCCCTCGCCGGCGGTCTGGCCTTCACCGCGACGGCCACCAGCGTCCTGCCCGGTGACGAGACCGAGAAGCGGGCGCAGGAGCCCGTGGTCACCGGGTCCGCGGTGCTGGACGAGATACCGCTCGCCGAGTTCAGCAACGGGCTGTTCCCCGGCTCGGTCGACAACGACCGGGGGGTGAACCTGGGCATCGGCAGCGACCTGTACCCGGCGGACCGGCCCGGCGAGTTCTGGGCGCTCACCGACCGCGGGCCCAACGGGCAGATCGCGGTGAACGGGAAGAAGCGGCGCACCTTCGCCGTGCCGGGCTTCAACCCGGCGATCGTCCGGGTGAAGGTGGAGGGCGAGCGGGTGCGGGTGCTCGGGTCCGTCCCGATCACCACCCGGTCCGGCAAGCCGGTGACCGGGCTGCCCAACCAACTCTCGCGCGACGAGGCCCCGTTCGACTACAACGCGCAGAACGCGCTGGAGGTGAACCCGAACGGGCTCGACACCGAGGGCATGGCCAGGGCCGCCGACGGGACGTTCTGGCTGGTCGACGAGTACAGCCCCTCGCTGATCCACGTCTCCGCCCGGGGCGAGGTGCTCACCCGCTACGTGCCCGAGGGGCTGACGTTGCAGGGCGCCGACTACCCGGTGGTCGAGGCGCTGCCGTCGATCCTGCTGAACCGCAAGCAGAACCGGGGCTTCGAGGCGTTGACCGTGCTCCCCGGCGGGGATCTGGTGATCGCGGTGCAGAGCCCGCTGCTGGTCCCCGACAAGGCCGCCGGCGAGGCGTCCCGCAACCTCCGGCTGCTGCGCTTCTCGCCCGAGGAGGGCGAGGTGACCGGCGAGTACGCCTACCGGGTGGACCCGGTGAACGAGGTGGACCCGGCGGAGACCGACCAGTCGGAGCTGAAGGTGTCCGCGCTGGTCCCGGTGGGCGCCCACAGCGTGCTGGTGCAGGAGCGCACCGACCGCACGGCCCGTCTGCACCGGGTGACGCTGCCGAAGGACGAGGGCATCCTGGACAGCCGCTGGGACGAGGTGAAGACCTCCCCCAGCTACGAGCAGACCGAGGACCTCGCGGGCGCCGGGGTCGACGTGCTGGACAAGCGGCTCGTGGTGGACCTCGGCAAGATCCCCGGGGTGCCGGGGAAGGTCGAGGGCGTCGCCCTGGTCGGCCGCGACACCCTCGCGGTGATCAACGACAACGACTTCGGCATGTCGGACGGCCCCGACGCCTTCGACCAGAACGGTCGGCTGCGGGACAGCGGGCTGAACACCAAGATCACGCACATCAAACTGCCGCAGGCGCTCCGCCGTTGAGTGAGCCCCGCCCCCCGGTGCGCCCGTTCCCCCGAGGGGGCGGGCGCACCGGCGCATTCAGTCCAGATAGCCGCGGAGCTGACCGGCGAAGGCGTGCTCTCGGAGCTTGCGCAGGGTCTTCGCCTCGATCTGGCGGATGCGCTCCCGGGTGACGCCGAAGAGCTGGCCGATCTCCTCCAGGGTGCGGGGGCGGGCACCGGCGAGGCCGTAGCGGAGCTGGACCACCTCGCGCTCCCGGTCGCCGAGGGTGGAGAGCACGGCGTCCAGGTGCTCGCGCAGCAGGAGGAAGGCCACCGATTCGACGGGGGAGGTGGCGTCGCGGTCCTCGATGAGGTCGCCGAAGGCGACGTCGTCCTCCTCGCCGACCGGGGCGTGCAGGGACATCGGCTCCTGGGCCAGCCGCAGCATCTCGCCCACCCGCTCCGCGGAGAGGCCGAGTTGGGCGCCGATCTCCTCGGGGGCGGGGTCGTAGCCGCGTTCCTGGAGGATGCGCCGCTGGACCCGCACCACCCGGTTGATGAGTTCCACGACGTGGACCGGGACCCGGATGGTGCGGGCCTGGTCGGCCAGGGCGCGGGACATCGCCTGGCGGATCCACCAGGTGGCGTAGGTGGAGAACTTGAACCCGCGGACGTAGTCGAACTTCTCGACGGCCCTGATCAGCCCGAGGTTGCCCTCCTGGACCAGGTCGAGCATGGTCAGTCCACGGCCCATGTACCGCTTGGCGACGGAGACCACGAGCCGCAGGTTGGCCTCGATCAGCTGCCGTTTGGCGGCGCGTCCCAGCACGACCAGCCGGTCGAGGTCGCCGGCGAGCCGGGAGTCCAGGTCGGGGGTGGTGTTCAGCTTCTCCTCGGCGAGCAGCCCGGCCTCGATGCGGCGGGCGAGTTCGACCTCGTCGGCGGCGCTGAGCAGCGGGGTCCGGCCGATCTCCCGCAGGTACTGGCGGAACAGGTCGGGCGGGGTGCCGCCGGACGGCGCGGCGCGGCGCGGGCGGCGGCCCTGCGCGGGAACGGCGGGGAGCGGGCCCGCGACGGAGCCTGCCGGGGACGGGGTCCGGGTCTGCACGGCGGCGACCTCCAGGGGGTTCGCTGCGGGACGGGCGGCAGCGGGACGACGGGACCGGCGGGAAGCGGCCGCGCCGCTGTCCGCTCCGTACGCGGGGAGCACGACCGCGGGGGTGAGGGTCCGAGGTGACCTCGGGGTGGGGTCGGCCGCGCTCCGGGGACTCAGGCACCGCTCCCAGTGTGCTGTACGACACACCGTCGCCACGAGGGGCGTGCGGGGACTTTCTGCGTTCGAGGGGTGACCGCGTGGTCACTCCCGGCCCTCGGCAGGGCCGCTACAGGGCGCCCGCGCCCTGCTCGCGCAGTGACTGGTCGTACTGCTGGAGGACCCACAACTCGTTCTGGACGGCGGCCAGGTGGGCCGCGTCGCCCCCGGTGCCGAGTCGGGTGAGCGCGGACTGGATGTCCCGCACCCGGCGTTCGACGGCGCGGCGGCGCACGGCCACCAACTGCTCGCCCGCGTAGACCTCGTCCACGGTGCGGCGCATGATCGCCTCGACGGCGAGTTCGGTGACCATGGCGCGGATCCGGTCGTCGGGGGCCGCTTCCCGCACCCGCACCAGGTACGCCTGGGCGTCCCGGACGCCCTGTTCCGCGCCGCCCGCCTCGGTGATCGTCTCGCGGACGGCGGCGTAGGGCTCGGCGGTGAACTCGTCGACGCCGTAGGCGTCGAAGGCCGGGGAGACCAGCTCGGGCCGTTGGAGGGCGAGCTTGAGCAACTCGCGTTCGGTGGCGTGCACCGGGTTGCGCAGGTTGAGGGCCGGGCCCTGCGGACGACGGGCGGCCGGGTTCTCGGCGACGGGCGGCCGGCCGCGGTCCGGCCCTGGGCCGGGCCCCTGACCGCCGCGGTCCCGGGCCCACCGGGCGAGCTGGCCCACCCGCTTGACCACGAACTGGGTGTCGAGGATGCCGACCAGACCGGCGAGCTGGACGGCCACCTCGTGCTGGGAGGCGCTGTTCTTGATCCGGGCGACGACCGGGGCGGCCTCGTCCAGCGCGGCGGCGCGCCCGGCCGGGGTGTCGAGGTCGTAGCGGGCGACGATCTGCCGCAGGGCGAACTCGAACAGCGGGGTGCGCGGCTGCGCCAGGTCGGCCACCGCCTCGTCGCCCTTGGCGAGCCTCAGGTCACAGGGGTCCATGCCGTCCGGGGCGATGGCGATGTAGGTCTCGGCGGCGAACTTCTGGTCGTCCTCGAAGGCGCGCAGCGCGGCCTTCTGCCCGGCGGCGTCCCCGTCGAAGGTGAAGATCACCCGGGCGGAGCCGTTGTCCATCAGCAGTCGGCGCAGGATCTTGATGTGGTCGCCGCCGAAGGCGGTGCCGCAGGTGGCGATGGCGGTGGTGACGCCGGCGAGGTGGCAGGCCATGACGTCGGTGTAGCCCTCGACGACGACGGCCCGGCTGGCCTTGGCGATGTCCTTCTTGGCGAGGTCGATCCCGTAGAGGACCTGGGACTTGCGGTAGATCGCCGTCTCGGGGGTGTTCAGGTACTTGGGACCGTTGTCGTCCTCGCGGAGCTTGCGGGCACCGAATCCCACCACTTCGCCTGAGATGTCCCGGATGGGCCACATGAGCCGGCCGCGGAACCGGTCGATCGGCCCGCCCCGGCGCCCCTCCTGGGCCAGTCCGGAGAGCAGGAGCTCCTTGTCGCTGAAGCCCTTGCCCCGCAGGAAGCGGGTCAGGTGGTCCCAGCCGGCGGGGCTGTAGCCGACGCCGAAGTGCCGGGCCGCGTCCTGGTCGAAGCCGCGTTCGGCGAGGAACTTCCGGCCGATCTCCGCCTCCGGGCTCGCGTCGAGCTGTTCGGCGTAGTAGCCGGCGGCGACCTTGTGCGCCTCGACCAGCCGGATGCGCTCACCGCGCTGGTGGGTCGGGTTGTACCCGCCCTGCTCGTAGCGGAGGGTGATGCCGGCGGTGCCCGCCAGCCGCTCGACGGCCTCGGAGAAGGAGAGGTGGTCGACCTTCATCACGAACGTGATGGTGTCGCCGCCCTCCTGGCAGCCGAAGCAGTGGAACAGCCCCTTGGCGGGACTGACCTGGAACGAGGGGGACTTCTCGTCGTGGAAGGGGCACAGGCCCTTCAGGTTGCCGCCCCCGGCGTTGCGCAGCTGGAGGTACTCGGACACGACGGCGTCGATCGGGACCGCGTCCCGTACCGCCTTCACGTCCTCGTCGTTGATCCTGCCTGCCACGTCCGCGATTCTACGGCGGCCCGCGGACGCCCGGACGCCGCGTGGTGCCGCGGACGGGGCCGGGGCCCCCGCGGCACCACGACGGGGCCGGTCACTCCACCGGCGCGGTGACCAGTGACTCCAGGGGGACGGACGGGTCGGCCAGGGCCTCGGTGTCCACCGGGGCGGCGGACCGGATCAGGTCCTGCACCGGTGCGGTGACGTCCCACACGTTGACGTTCATGCCCGCCAGCACCCGGCCCCCGGCCAGCCAGAAGGCGATGAACTCGCGCTTGCCCGCATCCCCGCGGATCACCACCTGGTCGTAGGAGCCGGGCGGGGCCCAGCCGGAGTACTCCAGGCCCACGTCGTACTGGTCGGAGTAGAAGTAGGGCAGCCGGTCGTAGGCGACCTCCCGGCCGAGCATCGCGCGGGCCGCGGCCGGGCCGCCGTTCAGGGCGTTCGCCCAGTGCTCCACCCGGATGCGGCGGTCGAAGAGCGGATGGTGCACGGAGGCGATGTCCCCCGCCGCGTACACGTCCGGGTCGGAGGTGCGCAGCGCCGCGTCCACGGCGACGCCACCGCCTTCGGCCGGGTCGACCAGTTCCAGGCCGGCGGCCTGCGCCAGTGCGGTGCGCGGGGCGGCTCCGATCGCGGCGAGCACGTCGTGCGCGGGGTGCTCCTCGCCGTCGTCGGTGCGGGCGGCCAGCACCATGCCGTCCTGGCCGACGATCTCGGTGAGGGTCGCCCCGAAGTGGAACCGCACCCCGTGCTCGCGGTGCAGGTCCGTGAAGAGCTGGCCGAGCTCCGGGCCGAGGACCCCGTGCAGGGGCGTGGGGCCCCGGTGCACCACCGTGACCTCCGCCCCGTAGCTGCGGGCCGCCGCCGCGACCTCCAGGCCGATCCAGCCGGCGCCCGCGATCACCAGGTGGCCGTTCTCCCGGCCGAGGTTGGTCAGCACCTGGCGCAGCCGCTCGCTGTGCGCCAGCCGCCGCAGGTGGTGCACCCCCACCAGATGGGTGCCGGGCACGTCCAGCCGGCGCGGTTCCGCGCCGGTGGCCAGCAGCAGCTTGTCGTACGCGATCGAGGTGCCGTCGCCGAGCCGGACCGTGCCGGCCTCCCGGTCGATCGACTCGACGGTCTGCCCGAGGTGCAGCTCCACGTCGTGCTGCGCGTACCAGCCCGGGGGGTGCACGAAGAGGCTGTCGCGCTCCGCCTTGCCGAGCAGGTAGTCCTTGGACAGCGACGGGCGCTCGTAGGGATGGTCGCGTTCGTCACCGATCAGGATGACCCGGCCGGAGTAGCCCTCGGCCCGTAGGGTCTCGGCGGCCTTGGCGCCGGTGAGCCCTCCGCCGACGATGACGAACGTCTGATCCGCGTCAACCACGTGATGCCTCCTCGTGAGCCTTTTCCGCCAGGGTGAGCGTCCCGCACCCGGCGGGCAGCGGGAAGAGGGACTGACCCGATCAGGCCAGCCCTGTCACGCCCCGTGGCGGCGGCGGACGCTCCGCACACGGCGGTGCCCGCCCCGCGCACCGGTCCCGGGCCGGGGCCGTCCGGTCCGGGGGCGCCACGGTTTCCGTGGCCGAATCCGTACGGTCAGCGGGCGGTCAGTCGGGTGTGCAGGGCGGCGGCGGAGGCGTCGGTGAGCGAGGCGATCTGGTCGACGATCACCCGCCCCCGGGCCCGGTCGTCGGCGGCCGTCTCGAAGAGCGGGCGGAACTGCGGGTCGAGCCCGAACGGGGCGCGCCGCACCAGTGCCTCGGCGAGTTCGGCGACCACCACCCGTTGCTCGGCCCGGATGAGCTCCTGCTCGGCCCGCTGCATCACGTACCGGTCGGCGACGGCCTTGAGGACCGCGCACTCCAGGGCAGCTTCCCGGGGGACCACCAGTTCGGCGGCGTAGCGGGTGAGCCGCACTCCGGTGTGCCCGGGGTCCCACCGGGCGCGGGTGGCGTGCTCGGCGGCCAGGCAGAAGCGGCCGATGAGCTGGCTGGTGGCGTCCTTCAACCCGGCCTGGGCGCGGGCGGTGCCGTCGTAGCCGTGCGGCCACCACTCCTGGGCGAGCAGCCGGTCCAGCGCCGCGGCGAGTTCTTCCGGGTCGGTACCGGCGGGGGCGTAGCGGGCGAGCGCCACCGCGAAGACGTCCCGGCGTTCGGGCTCGGCGTGCAGCGCGGTGGGGTCGACGTGGCCGGCGTGCAGCCCGTCCTCCAGGTCGTGGACGGAGTAGGCGACGTCGTCGGACCAGTCCATGACCTGCGCCTCGAAGCAGGTGCGGCCCTCGGGGACGCCCTGGCGGACCCAGTCGAAGACGGGGCGGTCGTCCTCGTAGACCCCGAACTTGGGGGACGCCGGGTCGGTGGGGTGGGCGCCGCGCGGCCAGGGGTACTTGGTGGCGGCGTCGAGCGCGGCCCGGGTCAGGTTGAGGCCCACGCTGACCGGCTCGGTGCCGGGGGCGGAGCCGGGCGGGGCCGCGAAGCGCTTGGGTTCGATGCGGGTGAGCAGCCGCAGCGACTGGGCGTTGCCCTCGAAACCTCCCCAGTCGGCGGCCACCTCGTTGAGGGCCTGCTCGCCGTTGTGGCCGAACGGGGGGTGTCCCATGTCGTGGGAGAGGCAGGCCGTCTCCACCAGGTCGGGGTCGCAGCCCAGGGCGGCCCCCAGTTCCCGGCCGACCTGGGCGCACTCCAGGGAGTGGGTGAGCCGGGTGCGCGGGCTGGGGTCCCAGGCGGGGCTGCGGGTGCCGGGGGTGACCACCTGGGTCTTGCCCGCCAGCCGGCGCAGCGCGGCGGAGTGCAGGACGCGGGCACGGTCCCGCTGGAACGCGGTGCGGCCCGGCCGTTTGTCGGGCTCGACCGCCCACCGGGCGGTGTCGGCCGTGTCGTAGGGCGGCGGCGCGTCGGACTCGGGGCGGGGGGTGCGTGCCATGGCCCCGACAGTAGTCGGCCGGTCCGGGACCGGGCGGCGGGCGGGTCAGCCGGGGGCGGGGGCGTGGGCGAGCCAGTCGCCGCCGGCGATCGGGGTGCCGGACCGGCGCAGGCGGTCGGCCACCCGGGGCGCCGCGAGGTAGACCCAGGCCGGTACGGCGGTGCCGTCGGGGGTCAGCACCTCGCGCACCACCCGCTCGTACTCGTTGCGGGCGTCGCCCGGGCCGGCGTACTCCTCCAGTGCGTCGAGGGAGGCGAGCAGGGCGTCGTGGTCGGCGGGGCGGACGGTGACCAGGTCGCCGAGGACCTCGGCGGGCGGCGGGGCGGCGACCGCGTACGGGTAGCCGGGGCCGTCGTGGAGGGCGGCGGCCGGCAGCCGGGCCGGGACGACGGTGGCGAGGGCGTCCCGCAGGTGGCTGTCGTGGTAGGTGCCGCCGGGGCGCAGGGTGCCGTACACGAAGAACGGCAGGGCGGCGGGGTGGGCGCTGGGCATCGGGACGGCCGTCCTCTCGGGTGGTGCGGGGCCGGCCGGCCCCGCCTTTGGCGATGGTGCCAAGGAGGCGGGGCCGGGCGGAAGGCGATCAGGTGCGGTAGGGGTGCTCCGCCCTGCCGTCCCGCAGGGCCCGGGCCCACCAGGTCAGCTGGTCGAGCAGGGTCTTCGCGGCGCCACCGGCCGCGGCGGGGTCCCGGAGCCGGCCGGTGTCGTCGAAGCGGTCGTGGGCGTGGGCGAAGGAGACGGTGTCGCGGACGGTGACGGCGTGCAGTTCGGCGAAGACCTGGCGCAGGTGCTCCACGGCGCGCAGCCCCCCGGAGACTCCGCCGTAGGAGACGAAGGCGACCGGCTTGGCGTGCCACTCGGCGTGGTGCCAGTCGATGAGGTTCTTCAGGGGTGCCGGGTAGGAGTGGTTGTACTCGGGGGTGACCACCACGAAGGCGTCGGCGGCGGCCAGTACGGGGCCGACCTTGGCGAGTTCGGCGCCCTGCTGCGGGGTCGGCCGGCCGGTCAGCGCGGTGGGCAGGTCGACGGCGGCGACGTCCACCAGGTCGGCGTGGAGTTCGGGGCGCGGCGCGATCTCGCCCAGCAGCCACCGGGCGACGACCGGGCCGAAGCGGCCCTCCCGGTTGCTGCCGAGGATCACCGCGATCCGCAGCGGCTGCGGGGGCGGGGTGGTGCCGGAGGATCTCGGGTCTGTGGTCATGCGTCAGACCCTGTTACCTCGACCAATGTTGAGGTCAAGCAGGCTGCCGACCGGGCGGGCGAACCGGCCACTGCGCCCGCCCGCCGGACCACGGACGGGGGCTCCTCCCACGGGCGGGGTCACCCGTTCGTCGGCCCCCTCACCCGCCCCGTGGAACTTTCCGTCGGCACCGCCATGACCTGCTGCAACGCCCGCGCGCACAGGGGGACGGTCCACCGTTCGCCGGTATCCGCCGCGGGGCGCCGGGAGGCGGGGCGGGGCGGGAGGCCGTTCCCTCGTGGTGCGAGGACGTGACCGAAACCGCGGCACTTGGGGGCCGCCGGGCACGCCCGGCCGAGGAGCGATCCATGCGCACTGCCCGCCCGCTGAGCGCCGCCGTGTTCGCCGTCGCCCTGGTGGGCCTCGCCGCCGGCCCCGCCGCCGGCGGCGACGGGCCGGGCACGACCGTGTCGCCGGCCACGGCGGTGCCCGGCGACCCGGTGGTGCTGCGCTCGGACGGGTGCGGCACGGGCGGCGCCGCGGTGGGCGACGCCAGTGCGGTGGGCGCGGGGTCCTTCGCGCTGGCCCCCGAGACCGCCGGGGGTCCCGCGGTGGGCCGGTTCACGGTGCCCCCCGGGGCCCACCCGGGCACCTACGAGATCGCGGTGCGCTGCGCGGACGGCAGCAGCCCGGTGGCTGACCTGGCGGTCGTCCTGGACGGGGCGGCGGCCGAGGCGGTGCCCGCGCACCCGCGGGGGCACGTGAACACGGGGGTCGGCGGCGCCTTGGGCCCCGACCCCGTCCAGACCGCGGCGGGCGTGGCGGCGCTGGCCGTCGCCGCCGCGGGCGGTACCTGGCTCCTGCATCGCCGGGCGAGAGGCGACGGGATCTGACGGACAACCTCCGCTGTCCACCGGTACCGCCATCCGCTCCTCCTCCGGTCCCGCGGCTCCTCGCCGGGGCCGGAGGAGGCAGCGGGAACCGGCTCCACGACCCGAGGGGGACGTCATGCGCACACCGGGCCAGCCGCGGCGCACTCCGGCGCGGCGGTGCGGCGACGCGGCGATAGCCGGCGGCACGGCGCTGTTCCTGTGCCTGGGCGTCTGGCTGCTGCACGACACGGGCGCCCCGCGGCTGCCGCCGCAGCCGTCCGACGCCCAGTCCGCCGCGGCCCGCCCCGGGGGCGCGCAGGATTCCGAGGGCGCCCCGGCGCTCGCCCCGTCGCCTCCCGACCGCATCCGCATCCCGGCGATCGGGGTGGACGCCCCCCTGATGGGCCTGCGGTTGACCGCGGGCGGCAGCCTGGACGTCCCCCCGCCCGACCGGCCGGAGCTCGCGGGCTGGTACGAGGCCGGGACCACTCCGGGGGAACGGGGCACGGCCGTCGTCGCGGGGCACGTCGACAACGCGGACGGGCCGGCGGTGTTCTACCGCCTCGGTGCGCTGACCCGCGGACAGCGGATCGAGGTGGACCGGCGGGACGGGTCGGTGGCCGTCTTCACCGTCACCGCCGTCGAGGTGCACCCGGGCGAGGAATTCCCGGACGAGCGGGTGTACGGTCCGGCGCCCGGCCCCGAGCTCCGGGTGATCACCTGCGGCGGACCGTACTCGAAGCGGACCGGGTACGCGGGGAACGTGGTGGTCTTCGCCCGGTTGACGGGCGGCCGGTGAGTCCGGGTCCGTGTGGGGTCGGACCCGGCGGGCGGACCTCAGTCCAGGTGGGACACCTCGAACACGGCGCGGGCCTCGGTGGCGTCCCACTGCTTCCCCATCCCCTGGAGGACGGTGGTGCCGGTGCGCAGCAGTCCGTTGGCGCGGGCGTGACGGGCTCCGGTGTCCAACCGGTGCCAGATCAGCGGGTTGTCGCTGAGGACCTTGGGGTCGACCTCCAGGCGGTTGCCGAGGGCGTCCCGCAGCACCAGCCGGGGTTGCAGGCCGTCGCCGTGGCGGACCGAGACCAGCAGGTCGGTGGCGACCCGCCGGGTGCGCCACAGCCCGCGCACGGCCAGCCAGCCGGGGCCGGCGGTCACCCGCGAGGGGTGCAGCACCCCGTACAGCAGCAGGGCGAGCAGCGCCCACAGTGCGGCGCGGGCCGGGGTGAGGCTGCCGTTGCCGACGTCGACCAGGCCGACCAGGGCGAGCAGCGCGAGTGCGCAACAGACGGCGTCCCGGCGGTCACTGGTCCACCGGCGGTCGACGGTGACGTCGGGGGCCCGGAGGGGCCCGGTGGGGGCGGGGGCGGCGGTGTCGAACGCGATCCAGGCGAGGCCCCCGTCCGCAGGGGCGGGCGGGCCGCCCCGGGGCGTGGAGTCGGGGTCGTCGGGGTCGTCGTCGGCGTGGTCGGCGTGCGGCGTTCTGTCACATCCCATGCATGGCACGGTAGAACGACGGCCCCGTCACGTCAGCGGGATTGACGGGGTTTAGATGGTTCGCTGACCCGTCCCTTGCCGACGGTGCCGACCCCGGGACCGCCCGGGAACCGGGGCGTCCGGTCCGCGGAGCCGTTCGGGTCCAGGTCAGCGGCCGGTCAGGAGGCGGTGTCCGGGTCCGTCGCCAGCTCCGGCCAGGTGACCCCGGTGAGCCGGACGGATTCCTCCCACAACCGGCCGGAGGCGCGGTCGTCGGTGGTCCAGCGGGCCCGGCGGGCCGGCGCCGGGGCGCCCCGCCAGGCGAGCACGGCGGGCCCGGTGAAGGAGTCGGGACGCACCCCGGGGGCGGTGGCCGCGTACAGCGTGGGCAGCGCCCCGGCTTCGGCGCTCTGCGCCAGCAGCAGGTTGCCCAGTTCGATGACGCGCTCGGCGGAGCGGCGGCCCTCCATCCGCGGGGCGGCCGTCTGGAGGTTGGTGCGGGCGTACCCGGGGTGGGCGGCGGCGACGACCGGGTGGCCGCCGCGGGCGGCGAGCCGGCGGGCGAGTTCGTGGACGAAGAGCAGGTTGGCGGTCTTGGACCGCCCGTACGCGGTCCACCGCCGGTACCCGCGGGTGCTGTTGAGGTCGTGGATGTCGATGTTCGCGGTGTGGTGCATGAAGCTGGAGACGGTGACGATCCGGGAGCCGGGGGTGGCGAGCAGGCTCGGCAGCAACAGCCCGGTCAGGGCGAAGTGGCCGAGGTGGTTGACGCCGAACTGCATCTCGAAGCCGTCGGCGGTGAGCCGGTGCGGCAGGGCCATCACCCCGGCGTTGTTGACCAGCAGGTCGAGCCGCCGGTCGCCGGCCGTGCGCCAGGCGTCCGCGAATCCCCGCACCGACTCCAGGTCGGCCAGGTCCAACGGGGCGAACTCCACATCGGCGCCCGGGACCTCGGCCCGCAGCCGGTCCCGGGCGGCCCTGCCGCGCTCGGCGCTGCGGCAGGCCAGCACCACCCGGGCGCCGCGCCGGGCGAGGGCCCGGGCGGTGGCGTGGCCGAGGCCGCTGTTGGCTCCGGTCACGATCGCCGTCCGACCGCGCTGGTCGGGGATGTCGTGCTCGCTCCAGCCGCTCATTGCGTGTGCTCCTCACCAGGTGGGCCCGGGACCTCCGCCCCTCCATCGTCCACCACGCGGGCGCCGTCCGGCGCGGGCGGGGTGCGCCGCAGCCGCCGCCGGTCGGTGAGGGTGACCGGCGGCGGCTGCGGGGTCTCGGGTCCGTCGGCGGTCAGCGGTGGTCGCTGCCGGCCGACTCGTTGGCGGCGCGGGCGGCCTCCAGCCGGGCCACCGGGATGCGGAAGGGGGAGCAGGAGACGTAGTCGAGGCCGACCTCGTGGAAGAAGTGCACCGACTCCGGGTCGCCGCCGTGCTCGCCGCAGACGCCCAGCTTGAGGTCGGGGCGGGTGGCCCGACCCGCCCGGGCCGCGTCCCGGACCAGCGCCCCGACGCCGTCCCTGTCGATGGTCTCGAACGGGGAGACCCCGAAGATGCCCTTCTCCAGGTAGGCGGTGAAGAAGCTGGCCTCCACGTCGTCGCGGGAGAAGCCCCACACGGTCTGGGTCAGGTCGTTGGTGCCGAACGAGAAGAACTCGGCGGCCTCGGCGATCTGTCCGGCGGTGAGCGCGGCCCGGGGCAGCTCGATCATGGTGCCGAGGGCCAGCTTGAGGTCGACGTTGTGGGCCCGCTCGACCTCGGCGATGACCTGCTGGGCCTCGTCGCGGACGATCTCCAGCTCCTGGACGGTGCCCACCAGCGGGATCATGATCTCCACCCGGGGGTCGCCGCCGGCCTCCCGCCGGGCCGCGGCGGCCCGGGCGATGGCCCGCACCTGCATGGCGAACAGACCGGGGATGACCAGGCCGAGCCGGACGCCGCGCAGCCCCAGCATCGGGTTCTGCTCGTGCAGCCGGTGGACGGCCTGGAGCAGCCGCAGGTCGTTCTCGTTGGCGTCCTGGCGGGACTCGGCGAGCGCCACCCGTACCGACAGCTCCGTGATGTCGGGCAGGAACTCGTGCAGCGGCGGGTCGAGGAGGCGGACGGTGACGGGCAGTCCGTCCATCCCCTCGAAGAGCTCCACGAAGTCGCTCTCCTGGAGCGGCAGCAGCCGGGCGAGGGACTCCTCGCGCTCCTGGTCGGTGTCGGCGAGGATCAGCCGCTCGACGTACTCCCGGCGCTCGCCGAGGAACATGTGCTCGGTGCGGCACAGGCCGATGCCCTGGGCGCCGAAGCGGCGGGCGCGCAGCGCGTCCTCGGCGTTGTCGGCGTTGGCGCGCACCCGCAGCCGGCGGACCCGGTCGGCGTAGGCCATGATCCGGTGGACGGCGACGACGAGTTCGTCGGCGTCGTCGGCGCCGGCGTGCATCCGGCCCTCGAAGTACTCGACGACGGGCGAGGGAACGACGGGCACCTCACCGAGGTACACCTTGCCGGTGGAGCCGTCGATGGAGACCAGGTCGCCCTCCTCCACCACGATCCCGCCGGGCGCGGTCATCCGGCGCCGCTTGGTGTCGACCTCCAACTCCTCGGCGCCGCAGACGCAGGTCTTGCCCATGCCGCGGGCCACCACGGCGGCGTGCGAGGTCTTGCCGCCGCGGGAGGTCAGGATGCCCTCCGCGGCGATCATGCCGTCGAGGTCGTCGGGGTTGGTCTCGCGGCGGATCAGGATGACCCGCTCGCCGGAGCGGGACCACTTGATGGCGGTGTACGAGTCGAAGACGGCCTTGCCCACGGCGGCGCCGGGCGAGGCGGCGATGCCCCGGGCGATCCGGTCGACCTGCGCGGCCTCGTCGAACTTGGGGAACATCAGCTGGGCGAGCTGGGCCCCGGTGACCCGCTGGAGGGCCTCGGCCTCGTCGATGAGGCCCTGGTCGAGGAGTTGGGTGGCGATCCGGAAGGCGGCCCCGGCGGTGCGCTTGCCGACCCGGGTCTGGAGCATCCACAGCTTGCCGCGCTCGATCGTGAACTCGATGTCGCACAGGTCCTTGTAGTGGTTCTCCAGGGTCTCCATGATCTGCATGAGCCGGTCGTAGGAGTCCTTGTCGAGCTTCTCCAGCTCGGCCAGCGGCACGGTGTTGCGGATGCCGGCGACGACGTCCTCGCCCTGGGCGTTCTGGAGGTAGTCGCCGTACACGCCCTGCTGGCCGCTGGCCGGGTCGCGGGTGAAGGCGACTCCGGTGCCGGAGTCGGGGCCGAGGTTGCCGAAGACCATGGAGCAGACGTTGACCGCGGTGCCGAGGTCGTGCGGGATGCGCTCCTGGCGACGGTAGAGCTTGGCGCGGTCGCCGTTCCAGGACTCGAAGACGGCCCGGATCGCCAGGTCCATCTGCTCGCGCGGGTCCTGCGGGAACTCCCGGCCGGCCTCGGTGCGCACGATCCGCTTGAACCGCTTGACGAGCTTCTTGAGGTCGGCGGCGTCGAGGTCGGTGTCCACGGTGACGCCCTTGGCGGCCTTGGCCTCCTCCAGCGCCTCCTCGAACAGTTCGCCGTCCACGTCGAGGACCGTCTTGCCGAACATCTGGACGAGTCGCCGGTAGGAGTCCCAGGCGAACCGCTCGTTGCCGGACTGGGCCGCGAGACCCTCCACCGACTCGTCGAAGAGCCCGATGTTGAGGACGGTGTCCATCATGCCGGGCATCGAGAACTTGGCGCCGGAGCGCACCGAGACCAACAGCGGGTCGTCGGGCTGGCCGAGTCTCTTGCCCATCCGTTCTTCGAGGGCGGCCAGATGGGCGGTCACCTCGTCACGGAGTGCCGCGGGCTCCGTTCCGCTCTCCAGGTAGACCTTGCAGGCGTCGGTGGTGATGGTGAACCCGGGGGGTACGGGAAGACCGAGGTTGGTCATCTCGGCGAGGTTTGCGCCCTTCCCGCCGAGCAGGTCCTTGAGGTCCTTGTTGCCTTCAGTGAAGTCGTAAACGAACTTCGCGACATGAGGCGCTTTGTTTTCCGACACGGGTTCGACTCCCCAAGGACTCGGTGGCTGCCCTGACGGCGAGGAACATACCCAGATCGAAGGCTTCTGGGTACGTCCACCTGCCTGTCATACGACCGCAACCACTCTTCCGCCAGGAGATCGAAAGCCTTCCCGGAGCCTGCGGCGAGGGGGCTTGCGTTCACCTCTTGAAGTCAACAAAACCTGAACATGCCATGGAACGCTCAGATGAGCGGATATCAACCCACTTGATTTCGACGCCCGAAGGAAAATGGGGTGGCACCCGGTGCCACCCCTTGGAGAAGTGCATTCGCTCATTTGAGCAGCCACCCACTCAGGGGTGGCGAGGATCACGTAGGCTCCGGCCCGCGCGTCCCACGATCCGGACGCGCCCGCGCACGCCGGAGGCGCCCCTGCGATCCGGTCAGTCGGCCGGTGCGGTCAGCGTCACGGGCAGCCCGTCCCGCGGCACCGGCAGCGTGCTGAAGTCGAGCGTCCAGGTGTAGTCCCCGGGCACCGACCAGGCGCGCGAGCGCAACAGGCAGTGCATGACCGCCTTGGCCTGGAAGCCGGAGAAGTGCCGGCCCATGCAGGTGTGGATGCCCCCGCCGAACGGGAACCAGGAGTACGGGTGGGTGATCTCCGACTGCCGTTCGGGCGCGAAGCGCTCCGGGTCGAAGCGCTCCGGGTCGGGCCAGTGCTCGGGCATGTGGTGGTTGGTGTGGATGGTGAGGCTGACCAGGGACCCGGCCGGGATGTGGTAGCCGAGGACCGCCGTGTCGCGCACCGCCACCCGCGGCAGCAGCGGCACCGGCGCGCAGAGCCGCAGCGACTCCCGCATCACCAGGTCCATCGAGCGCAGCGAGTCCAACTCCGCCGTCGTGGCCGCCCCCGGACCGAGCGCCAGCGACTCCGCGCGGCAGCGCTCCTGCCACGCCGGGTGGCGGGCCAGGTGGTACGCCATGGTCATCAGGGTGATCGTGGAGGTGTCGTGCGCGGCCATCAGCATGAAGATCATGTGGTTGGCGATCTCGGAGTCGCTGAAGCGCTGCCCGTCCTCCGTCTCGGCGGTGCACAGCGCCGCGAACAGGTCCTCGCCCCCGTTCGCCCGCTTCTGCGGGATGTGCCGGACGAAGAAGTCCACCAATTGACGGCGGGCCTTCAGGCCCCGGCTCCAGCGCAGCCCGGGCACCGGCACCCGGACCACGGCGAGCCCGGCCCGCACCGCCTCCGTGAAGGCCCGCTCCACCCGGCGGATCTCCCCGCTGCCCAACTCCAGCCCCACGAAGGCGCTGATCGCCATGTCCGTGGCCAGCCGGCGGAACAACGGCAGCAGGGTCTGCCGGCCCGGCTGCCAGGAACCGATGCCGCGCTCCGCGATGTCGTGGACCCGGTCGAGGTAGGCGACCATCCGCTCCCGGGTGAACGCCTGTTGCATCAGCCGGCGGTGGGCCAGGTGCTCCTCGAAGTCGAGCAGCATCAGCCCCCGGTCGAAGAACGGACCGATGAAGAAGTCCCAGGCGGGGCCGGAGGCGAACGCCCGGTCCTGGTTGGTCAGCACGACCTCGGCGGCCTCCGGCCCCTGGACGGTCACCAAGGGGCGGCCCAGGAAGTTGCCCCAGGAGACCGGGCCGTAGCGCTCCATCCGGTCCCGGTGGAGCCTGACCGGGTCACGCATCATGGCCAGCGCGTACCCCACGTACGGCGGACCCGGATCTCCCTGCACCCCCGAAAGCCCGCTGCCTTCCGGCGCGGGGGCGAGAAGTCGCGATTCACTACGAGTCATCGGAAATCCTTCCGTTCACACGGCGGCCCCCGGTCCCGCCCGAAGATGCGCACCTGCCCGGTGTCTCGACACCGGAGCGCCGACAGCGCCCGGATGCTCCCCCGGACTCTCTGGAGCCCAACGCCCCGACCCCCGCCCGGGTCACGCCCGCAATCAGGTCCACCGGACAGGTGAACGGCCCGCTCCGCCGCGGAGCCCGGGAGCCCCGGCACGGCGCACCGTCGTGCTCCCGGACGACGCGCATGGGGACCCGACCGCCGGCGTGCGCACCGGGTGGGTGTGACGCGCGCCGTAACCGTCACGCCGGGCCGGGGCACCCTGTTAAATGGTCGCCACCCCGGCCCCGCCCGGCAGGCGCACCACCGGGGCGCCCCGGCGCCCCGCCTCCGCCTGCCCGCGCACCCGCCGGACCACGGGACGAAGGAGTCACCGATGTTGACCGATCCGCGCCATGTCCTGGTGCACGGCGGGACGTTCGTCTCCGTGGGGGTCGGCGGTGAGATCACCGGGACGCACTCCGGTCACGCCCCGGACGGGCTGTTCGTCCGGGACGCCCGGCACCTGAGCCGCTGGCAACTCACCGTGGACGGTGCGGTGCCGTGGGTGCTCGTGCCGGTGGAACCCGGAGACACCGCCCGTTGCGTGCTGGTGCCGCGGGTCGGCCTCGAAGAGCCGCCCTCCTGCACCGTGCTGCGCGAACAGGCGGTCGCGGAGCACGGGTTGGTGGAGTCGCTGCGGGTGGTGGGCAACCGGGCGGTGCCCACCGCGGTGCGCCTGGCCCTGACCGTCGACGCCGACTTCGCCGACCCGTTCGAACTCCGCCACGACCACCGCACTTACTGCAAGACCGGTGCCGTGCGCGCCCGCCGGGCCACCGGGGACGGGGTGGTCTTCGACTACCACCGCGGGGAGTGGGCCTCCCGCACCGAAGTCGTGTGCACGCCCGCTCCGGACGCCGTCGAGGAGACCGGCACCGGGGCCCGCCGGCTGGTGTGGGCGCTGGAACTGCCCCCGGAGGGCACCGTCGAACTGCTGCTCAGGGTCACCGCCCATCCGCACGGGGCCCCGCACCCCGCCCGGGTACCCGGGTCACCCGGCGAGGTGATCCGCGAACTCCGGGCTCTGCAAGACGAGTTGACCCCGCGCACCCGACTCGACCCGCGTCCCGAATGGCCGGGCCTGGCGGACGTCTGCGCCCAGGGCCTCGCCGATCTGGCCGTGCTCCGGGTGCCGGCCACCGGCCCGGACGGCGAGGACGTACGGGTACCGGCCGCGGGCGTCCCGTGGTTCTCCGCGATGCTCGCCCGGGACGCCCTGCTGACCTCGTTGTTCAGCGTGGAGCACCTGCCGGCGCTGGCCGCCGCCACCCTCGCCGCGCTCGCCGCGACCCAGGCCGGCGCCGAGGCCCCCGAGCCGGGGAAGATCGTGCACGAGGTACGGCACGGGGAGTTGGCCCACTTCGGGCAGGTGCCGTACGGCCGCTGCTACGGCTCCGTGGACGCCACCCCGCTGTTCCTGGTGCTGCTCGGCGCCTACACCGCGACCACCGGGGACCGCACGCTCGCCCGGCGCCTGGAGCCGCACGCCCGGGCCGCCGTCGACTGGTTGCTCGACCACGGCGGGCTCGCCGAACACGGCTACCTGGTCCACCGCGCGGACGGGTCCGGGCCCGCCGGCCGGGGCTGGAAGGACTCCCCCGGCGCGATCTGCCGCGCGGACGGCACCCCCGCGACGGGCCCGGTACGGGCCGCGGGCGCCCAGGGCTACGCGTACGACGCCCTGCGCAGGGCCACCTTCCTGGCCCGCACCGCCTGGGCCGACCCGGCGTACGCGGCCCGGCTGAACCGGACCGCGACCGCGCTGCGGACCCGGTTCCCCGGGGACTTCTGGATGGCCGAGCACGACTTCCCCGCCCTCGCCCTGGACGAGCACGGCAAGCCGCTGGACGCCCTCGGCTCGGACGCCGGGCACCTGTTGTGGTCCGGGCTGCTGGACGAGGAGCACGGCCGGGCGGTGGGGCGGCGGCTGCTGGCCCCGGACTTCTTCTCCGGCTGGGGCGTGCGCACCCTCGCCGCCGGGCAGGGCGCCTACCACCCGCTCTCCTCGCACCGGGGCGCGGTGTGGCCGCACGACAACGCGGTGATCGCCCTGGGGCTGGCCCGCTACGGGCTGCACGCGGAGGCGCGCACGGTGGCGCGCGGGGTGCTGGCCGCCGCCCGGGCGGGCGGCAACCGGGTGCCCGAGGTCCTGTCGGGCCATCCCCGCGACACCCATCCGGTGCCGGTGCCCCACCCGCACTCCGGGGTGCGCCAGTCGCGCTCCGCGGCGACGCCGCTGGCCCTGCTCACCGCGGTGGGCGACCGCGCCGGCTGAGGCCGGCGCGGGCCGTCAGCCGCCGGAGGTGTCGAGTTCCGCGTCCTCGCCGACACCGGCGCAGTCGTACGGGTCCTTCAGCCAGCCCTCCGGCAGCACCACCCGGTTGTTGCCGGAGGTGCGCCCGCGGGGGCCGTCCGCGCCCGCGGGCCAGGACTGGTCGAGGTCCAGTTCCGCCAGTCCCTCCGCCAGTTCCGCGAGCGAGGAGGTGACGGCGAGCCGCTTGCGCATCTCGGAGCCGACCGCGAAGCCCTTCAGGTACCAGGCGACGTGCTTGCGGAAGTCGATGACGCCCCGCGCCTCGTCGCCCAGCCACTCCCCCAGCAGGGTCGCGTGCCGCACCATGACCCGCACCACTTCGGCCAGCGGGGGCGCGGCCGGGCCGCCGGTGCCCTCGAAGGCGGCGACGAGGTCGGCGAAGAGCCAGGGCCGTCCCAGACAGCCGCGGCCCACCACCACGCCGTCGCAGCCCGTCTCGCGGACCATCCGCAGCGCGTCCTCGGCGCACCAGATGTCGCCGTTGCCGAGGACGGGGACCTCCGGCACGTGCTCCTTGAGCCGGGCGATCGCGTCCCAGTCGGCGGTGCCCCCGTAGTGCTGGGCGGCGGTCCGCCCGTGCAGGGCGATCGCGGTGACCCCCTCCTCGACGGCGATCCGGCCGGCGTCCAGGTAGGTGAGGTGGTCCTCGTCGATGCCCTTGCGCATCTTCATGGTCACCGGGAGGTCCCCGGCCCCGGTCACCGCCTCGCGCAGGATCGACCGCAACAGGTTCCGCTTGTACGGGAGCGCGGAGCCGCCGCCCTTGCGGGTGACCTTGGGGACGGGGCAGCCGAAGTTCAGGTCGATGTGGTCGGCGAGGCCCTCCTCGGCGATCATCCGCACCGCCTTGCCCACGGTCGCCGGGTCCACTCCGTACAGCTGGAGCGAGCGCGGGGTCTCGCTGGCGTCGAACCGGATGAGCTGCATGGTCTTCTCGTTGCGCTCGACCAGGGCCCGGGTGGTGATCATCTCGCTGACGAACAGCCCCTTGCCCCCGCTGAACTCCCGGCACAGCGTGCGGAAGGGCGCGTTGGTGATGCCCGCCATGGGGGCGAGCACCACCGGCGGGTGCACGGGGTGCGGGCCGATGGCGAGGGCGGGCGCCGGGGCGGTGGCGGGGGTTTCGGGGGATGTCATCGCGGTGTCGACCATCGAGGGGTGCGGGGACGGGGGCACTCCCATTGTCGCGCACCGCGGGAGCGTCCCGTCCCCGGGCTGGGGTCCGCGACCGCACCCGGGTGGCCGACGGCCCCGGGCCGGTGACCCGCTGTGCCCGAACGTCGCTCCTGCGTCACCTGCGGGTACCGCGGCGGGGGCGGGCCCGCGGCCGTCCGACGCAAGGCGGTCGCGAGCGGGGACGGCCGGCGGAGACGATCACCGGGCCGGTGTGCAGCAGCAGCGCGGGGCACTCGGAGGCCGACCAGACCTCCCCGTGGTCCCCGAGCAGCCGGGCGTCCGAGTCGATCATGTCCTCGGGGTGGCAGCCCAGCCGCCAACCCTCGGGGTGCGGGCGCAGTCCCCGCTCGAACAGGGGCGCCAAGGGGCCGCAGGCCGCGAGGAGTTCGCCGCGGGTGGGCGCCGTGGGCACTGCCGTTGCGCCCGATCAGCACGGTGAGGGGCGCCAACGGGAGCGCCTCGCCGCGGAAGCTCTTGAAGGCGGTGAGGCGGACCTCTTCGATGGCCAGGGCAGTCACACCGGCCAAGTTACCCCGGGGCTCCGGGTCCGGGCGGAATCCCCGGTTCTCGTACCGCCGTGCCGCCGGCTCCAGTTCAATGGCACCCGGTCGGGAACGCACGGGCGTGCGGACCCGGCCGCGTGGTGGGGGCGGACACGTGAGGGGACGGACGTCCGTCCCCGGGCGGCACGTGTCAGGAGCGCGGGCCCGGACCCGGTCCGGGGTCGCCCCCGACCACGGCGACCCGTCCGATCGAGAGGAACGGTACGCACGACATGACGAAGCACAGCAGGCCGCGGGCCTGGCTCGGTGCCGCCCTGGCCGCCCTGGTGACGGTGGCGTTGCTGCCCGGGACCGCCCGGGCCGAGGACGACCCCGAGCGGGACTGCTCGGCCGGTTACGTGGCCCTCACCTTCGACGACGGTCCGACCGCCGCCACCCCCGCGTATCTGAAGGCGCTGCGGGACGCCGACGTCAGGGCCACCTTCTTCGTGACCGGTGCGGCGGCCCGGGAGCGTCCGGAGGGCACCGGGCGGATCGCCGCGGCGGGCCACCACATCGGCAACCACTCGTACACGCACCCGAACCTGGTCGCCCTGGACGCCGCCGCCGCGTTCGCGGAACTGCGCGACACCAGCCGGCTGGTGAGGGAGCAGACGGGCCGGGCGCCGCGGCTCTTCCGTCCGCCGTTCGGCAGCACCGACGCCCGGACCCGGCAGGACGCGGCACGGCTGGGGATGACCGAGGTCATCTGGACGACCGACACCGTCGACTGGAGCGGCATCCCCACCGACGCGGTGGTGGCGAACGCGCTGGCCGTGCGGCCGGGCGGGATCGTCCTGCTCCACGACGGACTGCCGAACACCCTGGCGGCGATCCCGCGGATCGTGGACGGGCTCGCCGCGCGCAAGCTGTGCGCGGGCCGCATCGTGCGCTCGGCGGAGCCGGTGCAGGCGTGGCCGGGCCTGACCTTCCACGCCCGGGCGGCGCGCTGGTGAGGTGATCCGCGGTGACCGTCCGGGCGGGGCTTCAACCGGGCGAAGACGTCACGCTGCCGCCGCACTGCCGCCCTCGATCGTCGAGGACGTCGGCGGCCAGCGCCACCACGTCCGGCTGAGCACCGCCGGCGCACACGAGCCCGGCCCCGGTTCCCGCGCGTGCGGGGCCGGGGCCGGGGGTGCGCCACCGGGCCGGGTCCCCCGGCCCGGTGGCGGCGGGTTCAGCAGCCGATCAGGCGGGCGGCGAGGTAGCCCTCGATCTGGTCGAGGGAGACCCGCTCCTGCTTCATCGAGTCGCGCTCCCGGACGGTGACCGCGTTGTCGTCGAGGGTGTCGAAGTCGACGGTGACGCAGAACGGGGTGCCGATCTCGTCCTGACGGCGGTAACGACGGCCGATGGCGCCGGCGTCGTCGAACTCGATGTTCCAGTGCTGGCGCAGCGCGGTGGCCAGGCCCTTGGCCTTGGGCGACAGCTCCGGGTTGCGGGACAGCGGCAGCACGGCGACCTTGACCGGCGCCAGGCGCGGGTCGAGGCGCAGCACGACGCGCTTCTCCAACTTGCCCTTGGCGTTGGGGGCTTCGTCCTCGACGTAGGCGTCCAGGAGGAAGGCCAGCATGGTGCGGCCGACGCCCGCGGCGGGCTCGATGACGTAGGGGGTCCAGCGCTCGCCGGCCTCCTGGTCGAAGTACGACAGGTCCTGGCCGGACGCCTTGGAGTGCGCGGACAGGTCGTAGTCGGTGCGGTTGGCGACGCCCTCCAACTCGCCCCACTCGTTGCCGCCGAAGCGGAAGCGGTACTCGATGTCGGCGGTGCGCTTGGAGTAGTGGGAGAGCTTCTCCTGCGCGTGCTCGTACCAGCGCATGTTCTCCTCGCGCAGGCCCAGGCCGGTGTACCAGTTCCAGCGCTGCTCCATCCAGTACTCCTGCCACTGCTCGTCCTCGCCCGGCTTGACGAAGAACTCCATCTCCATCTGCTCGAACTCGCGGGTGCGGAAGATGAAGTTGCCGGGCGTGATCTCGTTGCGGAAGGACTTGCCCATCTGGGCGATGCCGAACGGGGGCTTGCGCCGCGAGGTCTGCTGGACCTGGGAGAAGTTGGTGAAGATGCCCTGCGCGGTCTCGGGGCGCAGGTAGGCGACGGAGCCGCTGTCCTGGGTCGGGCCGAGGTGGGTGGCGAGCAGGCCGGAGAACTGCTTGGGCTCGGTGAACTGGCCCTTGTTGCCGCAGTTGGGGCAGTTGACGTCGGTGAGGCCGTTCTCGGGGAGGCGGCCGTGCTTCGCCTCGTACGCCTCTTCCAGGTGGTCGGCGCGGAAGCGCTTGTGGCAGGAGGTGCACTCGGTGAGCGGGTCGGTGAAGGTGGCGACGTGGCCCGACGCCTCCCAGACCTCGGTGGCGAGGATCACCGAGGAGTCGATGCCGACGACGTCCTCGCGGGACGTGACCATGTAGCGCCACCACTGGCGCTTGATGTTCTCCTTGAGCTCGACGCCCAGCGGCCCGTAGTCCCAGGCGGCGCGCTGGCCCCCGTAGATCTCGCTGCACGGGTAGACGAAGCCACGGCGCTTGCTCAGGCTGACGATGGTGTCGATCTTGTCGGCGGCCACGGTGCTCTCTTCATTACGACGGATGACGACGGGTGACGACGGCGCGAAGCGAATGCTTCCGAGCGAATGCCCAAGGTTACGGCGCAGGCACGGACCGGGCCAACTCCGAATGCCAAAGTCCGCCGGCCGGACCGCGGACGGCGTCCGGGTCCCGTCCCGGGGGCCGGGCGCCCGGGGCGGGCGGAAGTGGATCACGGGTGACGGGCGCCCTCAAGGTCTCGTTCGAGTGATCTGGGCGACAGAGCGGTTTATTGACAATCGTTTCCAGTTTTGTTGAAAATGAGTGTCATGAACGTACGACGCCTGATACCCGGCACCGCCGTCGCGACCACCGCGGTCCTCGGCCTCGCCGCCCTCACCGGCTGCGGAGCCGCCGACGCGTCCGGGGAGGACCGCGGCGGGCCCGGGCTGGACGTCACGGCGTCGTTCTACCCGCTCGGCTACCTGGTCGAGGAGATCGGCGGCGACCGGGTGCGGCTGACCACCCTGACCGAGCCCGGCCAGGAACCGCACGACCTGGAGGTCAGCGCCCGGCAGCGGGCCGCGATGGAGGAGTCCGACCTCGTCCTGTACCTGAAGGGGCTCCAGCCCGCCGTGGACGAGGCGGTCGAGCAGTCCGAGGCCCGCGCCAAGGTCGACGCCACCACCCTCACCGACCTGGAGAAGACCGGCCCGGACGCCCCCGCGAAGGAGCCCGCACACGGCGAGGAGGGCCACGCCCACCAGGACGGCGACGAGCACGGCGAGCCGGACGCACACGCCGAGGAGCACGGCACCGAGGGCGAGGACGCCCACGAGGACCACGGCCACGCCCACGACCACGAGGGCCCCGACCCCCACGTCTGGCTGGACCCGGTGCGCTACGCCGAGGTCGCCGAAGGGGTCGGCGCGGCCCTGGCGAAGGCCGACCCCGACCACTCCGCCGTCTACCGCGACCGCACCGAGGCCCTGGTGAAGCGGCTGGACTCGCTGCACGAGGCGTTCGCCGACGGGCTGCGCAACACCCGCACCAAGGTCTTCATCACCACGCACTCCGCCTTCGGCTACCTCGCCGACCGCTACGGGCTGACCGAGGAGTCGATCAGCGGCCTCGACCCCGAGACCGAGCCGAGCGGCGCCCGGATCAAGGACCTCCAGAAGGTCGCGAAGGCCGACGGCGTGACCACCGTCTTCTACGAGACCCTGGTCTCCGACCGCACCGCGAAGTCCCTCGCCGCCGACACCGGGCTGCGCACCGACGTCCTCGACCCGGTCGAGGGGATCACCGACCACTCCCGCGGCGAGGACTACTTCCAGGTCATGGAGGCCAACCTGACCGCCCTGCGGACCGCACTGGGGGCGAAATGACCACCGCACGCGACCACGTCGACACCCGAGGGCACGACGACCCGGTCATCGCCCTGCGCGGTGTGACGGCCTCCCTGGGCTCCCGCCCGGTGCTGCGCGGGATCGACCTCTCCGTCCACCGCGGCGAGGTCGTGGCGCTGCTCGGGGCCAACGGCTCCGGCAAGTCCACCGCGGTGCGCACCATCATCGGCCAGGTCCCGATCGACGACGGCACCGTCGAACTGTTCGGCACCCCCCGCCACCGCTTCCGCGACTGGGCGCGCGTCGGCTACGTGCCGCAGCGCACCACCGCGGCCAGCGGCGTCCCGGCCACCGTCACCGAGGTCGTCACCTCCGGACGGTTGGCCCGCACCCGGTTCGGGCTGCTGGGCCGCGCCGACCGGGCCGCGGTGCGCGGAGCGCTGGACCGGGTCGGCCTGACCGACCGGGCCAAGGACCCCGTCGACGCGCTCTCCGGCGGCCAGCACCAGCGGGTGCTGATCGCCCGCGCCCTGGCCGCCGAACCCGAGCTCCTGATCATGGACGAGCCGATGGCCGGCGTCGACCTGGCCAGCCAGGAGGTGCTGGCGACCACCCTGCGCGAGCAGGTCGCGGCGGGCGTCTCGGTGCTGCTGGTGCTGCACGAGCTGGGCCCGCTGGAGCCCCTGATCGACCGGGCGGTCGTCCTGCGGGACGGCTGCGTCCTGCACGACGGACCGCCCCCCAAGGCCGTGGGACAGCACGCGCTCCCCGGCCACGACCACGTACACCCGCACGCGGACGGCCCCGAGCCGCTGCGCACGGGACTGCTGAGCTGAGGACGACGGCCATGGAGATTCTCGACTACGCCTTCATGCAGCGGGCGCTGCTCGCCGCCGTGCTCGTCGGCGTCATCGCCCCGGCCGTGGGCATCTACCTGGTCCAGCGGCGCCAGTCGCTGATGGGCGACGGCATCGGCCACGTCGCGATGACCGGCGTCGGCCTCGGCTTCCTGCTGTCGGCGTCCCCGGTGTGGATGGCGATGGCCGTCTCCGTGCTCGGCGCCGTGATCATGGAGCTGATCCGCTGGTACGGCAAGACCCGCGGGGACATCGCCCTCGCCATGCTGTTCTACGGCGGCATGGCCGGCGGCGTCATGTTCATCAACCTCGCGCCCGGCGGCTCCAACGCCAACCTGAACTCCTACCTGTTCGGCTCGCTGTCCACGGTCTCCTCCGAGGACGTGGCGGCGATCTGCCTGCTGGCCGGGTTCGTGGTGCTGGTGACGGTCGGCCTGCGGCGGCAACTCTTCGCGGTCAGCCAGGACGAGGAGTTCGCCCGGGTCACCGGGCTGCCGGTGCGGCTGCTGAACCTGTTGACGGCGGTGACGGCCGCGGTCACGGTCACCGTGGCCATGCGGGTCGTCGGACTGCTGCTGGTCAGCGCGCTGATGGTGGTGCCGGTGGCCGCGGCCCAGCAGTTGACCCGCTCCTTCGCCGCGACCTTCGCGGTGGCCGTCGCCATCGGGGTCTCGGTGGCCCTCGGCGGCACGGTGACCTCGTACTACCAGGACGTTCCGCCCGGCGCGACGATCGTCCTGCTCACCATCGGCGTCTTCATCGCCCTGACCCTCCTCGCCACCCCCTTGGCACGGCGCCGCGCCCGGGCCCGGGCCGCCGCGGAGGCGTCCGCCGAGGGCAGCACCCTGGAGTGCGCGGTGCCCACCTCGCGCTGACGCCCGAAGGCCGCCAACAGGGAGGAAACCACCGCGACGCGGAGGAACGGGAGGGAATCGGGGGACACGGCGGACGACCGATCGTCGCTCCGCACCGGGGGGTCGGCGCCTGGCACAATGGCCGGGCAGGAGACCAGCGAGGAGGCCATCGTGACAGCCCCGGTTCGAGGCAGGTCCACCCGCCAGCGTGCGGCAGTGGCGGCAGCACTCGAAGAGGTGGACGAGTTCCGCAGTGCTCAGGAACTGCACGACATGCTCAAGCACAAGGGCGACTCGGTCGGCCTCACCACGGTCTACCGCACGCTCCAGTCCCTCGCCGACGCCGGCGAGGTCGACGTCCTGCGCACCTCCGAGGGCGAGGCCGTCTACCGCCGGTGCTCCACCGGCGAACACCACCACCACCTGGTCTGCCGCGCCTGCGGCAAGGCCGTCGAGGTGGAGGGGCCCGCGGTGGAGAAGTGGGCCGAGACGATCGCCACCGAACACGGCTTCGTCAACGTGGCCCACACCGTGGAGGTCTTCGGCACCTGCGCCGAGTGTGCGGAGTCGGGCAAGGACTGAGCGGCCCGCCGGGGCCGCCCCGTCCCGGCCGGCACCTCAGCCGGCGCCGCCCGTGAGGAGTTGCTGCTCGTTGGGGATCGCCCCGCCGAAGCGCCGGTCCCGGGAGGCGTACTCCAGGCAGGCCCGCCACAGGTCACGTCGGTCGAAATCCGGCCACAACACGTCCTGGAACACCATCTCGGCGTAACTGCTCTGCCAGATCAGGTAGTTGGACGTGCGCTGCTCGCCGCTGGGCCGCAGGAACAGGTCCACGTCCGGCATGTCCGGGTAGTACAGGTACTTGGCGAAGGTCTTCTCGTTGACCTTCGCCGGGTCCAGCTTGCCGGCGGCCACGTCCCGGGCGATGGCCTGGGCCGCGTCCGCGACCTCGGCCCGCCCGCCGTAGTTGACGCAGAAGTACAGCGTCATGGCGTCGTTGTCCCGGGTCTGCTCCTGGGCGATCTGGAGTTCCTGGACGACCGACTTCCACATCTTCGGCATCCGGCCCACCCAGCGGATGCGGATGCCGAGTTCGTCCATCTCGTCCCGGCGACGGCGGATGACGTCCCGGTTGAAGTTCATCAGGAAGCGGACCTCGTCCGGCGAGCGCTTCCAGTTCTCGGTGGAGAAGGCGTACAGCGAGAGGTTCTTCACCCCCAGCTCCAGACAGCCCTTCAACACGTCGAGGACGACGCCCTCCCCCACCTTGTGGCCCTCGGTGCGCGGCAGCCCGCGGTCCTTGGCCCAGCGGCCGTTGCCGTCCATGACCACCGCCACGTGCTTGGGCACCAGCTCGCCGGGGAGCTTGGGAGGACGGGCACCGGACGGGTGCGGCTCGGGGGTCTTGTACTCGCGCCGGGAACGGCCGAGGAATCCACGTCGTGCCATGCGGGGTCGTCTCTCCTACCTAGGACTTCTCTACGTAACGCAGGGAGCGCAGACCGCGCTCCAGATGCCAGTGCAGATACGCCGACACCAGCCCGCTGCCCTCGCGGGCGTGCCGCGGTTCGCAGGCGTCGGCGGTGGGCCAGTCGCCGGTGAGCAGGGCCCCGAGGAGTTCCAGGGCCTGCGGCGAGGGTACGACGCTGCCGGGCACCCGGCAGTCCCCGCAGACGCTGCCGCCGGCCGCCACCGAGAAGAAGCGGTTCGGGCCGGGCAGGCCGCACCGGGCGCAGTCGCCGAAGCTGGGCGCGTACCCGTTGACGGCGAGCGACCGCAGCAGGAACGCGTCCAGCACCAGGTGCGGCTCGTGCTCCCCCCGCGCCAGGGTCCGCAGCGCCCCGACGAGCAGCAGGTACTGCTGGACGGCCGGCTCCCCCTCGTGGTCGGTGAACCGCTCCGCGGTCTCCAGCATCGCCGTGCCCGCGGTGTAGCGGGCGTAGTCGGCCACGATGCCGCCGCCGTACGGGGCGATCGTCTCGCTCTGGGTGCACAGCGGGAGGCTGCGGCCCACCAGTTCGCTGCCGCGGGCGAAGAACTGCACGTCGACGTGGGAGAACGGTTCGAGTCGGGCACCGAACTTGGACTTGGTGCGGCGCACTCCCCGGGCGACGGCGCGCACCCTGCCGTGGCCGCGGGTCAGAAGGGTGATGATCCGGTCGGCCTCACCGAGCTTCTGGGTCCGCAGCACGACGCCGTCGTCCCGGAACAGACTCATGGCCCCATTCTCCCGCACCCCGGGACCCGGTCGGCCCACGGCCCGAGGACCGGAAACGAGCGCGCGGACGACGGTCCCCCGGGCCTACGATCGGGGCATGATCGCCGAGTTGCAGTGCGTGGTCCTGGACTGTCCCGAACCCACCGAACTGGCCCGCTTCTACGCGGCGCTCCTGGGCGGCGAGATCGACCGCCCCGACGCCGGTTGGAACCTCAGCGCGCAGTGGTCGACCCTGCACACCCCTGCGGGGCAGGTGCTGGCCTTCCAGGGGACCGCCGACCACCGTCCGCCCACCTGGCCGGACCCGGCCCTCCCCCAACAGCTCCACCTCGACCTCACGGTGCCGGACCTGGACCTCGCCCATGACGCGGTCCTCGCGGCCGGCGCCCGCGTCCTGGACGCCGGCGGGCCGGGACGGAGCTGGCGGGTGTACGCGGACCCGGCCGGCCACCCGTTCTGCCTGGTCCGGCACTGAGCCCGGGGGCGCTGCGTCCCTCGCGGGCGGAGCGCCCCCGCTGGCTAGGACGGCGTGGTCCGGGCCTCGGTGAGCAGACGGTTGACGTCCTCGGGGCCAAGGGTGAGGGCACGGCCGACGGTGGCGAGGATGTCGCGCTCGGCGGGGGTGTAGGGGCCGTCCGCGAGGGCGATGCGGGCGCCCTGGAAGAGGAGGCGCTCCCGGCCGGGGGCGGCCAGGTGCGGGGCGAGCGGTTCGAGGGCCTCGTGGAGTTCGATGGCGAAGCCGGTGAGGCCGCTGTCCCCGTAGAGGCCGGGCAGGCGACCGGTGTCGACGCTGACGGCCTCGACGAGGGTGACGAGCTGTTCCTCGTCGCACTCCCGGTAGCCGGCCTGTCGCAGGGCGCTGAGCGCCACCTCGACGGTGCACCGGGCGCCGGTGCCGCCGGCCGCGAGGACGGCGAGGGCGATGGTCTGCACGGCGTCGCGGAGCATCGCGGCGAACCGTCCGGTGGTGGGGCGGTCGAGGACGTCGGTGCCGAAGCGCTCCTGGCAGGTCATGCACTCCACGACGGGTCCGGTCGTCCCGCGGGGCAGCAGCGGGATGCCGAGCACGGCGAACCGGCGGTGGCCGGTGCGGCGTTCGTAGTTGCGGTCGCCGCCGCAGCCCGGGCAGAAGAACGTCCCGTCCGCGACGGTCGTCCAGGAGGTGCGGACCCCCAGCAACCGGCTCCAGCGGTCACCGCGGCCGGTGGGTCCTTTGTTCGGCAGCACGCCACACCTCCGCAACGTCATGGCAACCTCGCCGTGCTGGCGTGATGTTAGCCACATCAACCCGCTGCCGTCAGTACCCACGACGTGAAGCTGGCCGTAACCCGACCAGGCTCCGACCGCCGCGAAGGGCGGCCGGAGCCGGGGACGTGCAGGTCGCGGGGTCAGCGGGCGGCGCGGTTCACCGCGGAGACGACCGCCTTCAGGGACGCACGTGTCGTATTCGCGTCGATGCCGACGCCCCACAGCACCTTGCCGTCGATCGCGCACTCGATGTAGGACGCGGCCTGGGCGGACGCGCCCTCGCTCATGGTGTGCTCCTGGTAGTCCAGCAGGCGCACGTCGATGCCGATGGACTGGAGGGCGTCGAAGAACGCGGAGATGGGACCGTTGCCGGTGCCGCTCAGCACGGTGTCCGCGCCGTCCACGGTGGCCTCGACGGTCAGCGAGTCGGTGCCGTCGGTGTCGGTGGTGGACTGGCCGGTGCGCAGCTGGACGCGGCCCCACGGGTCGTCCGGGTTGGGCAGGTACTCGTCGCGGAAGACGTTCCAGATGTCGGCGGGGGTGACCTCGCCGCCCTCGGCGTCGGTCTTCGCCTGGATGATCTTCGAGAACTCGATCTGCATCCGGCGCGGCAGGTCCAGCTTGTGCTCGTTCTTCAGCACGTAGGCGATGCCGCCCTTGCCGGACTGCGAGTTGACGCGGATCACCGCCTCGTAGGAGCGGCCCACGTCCTTGGGGTCGATGGGCAGGTAGGGGACGGCCCACTCGATGTCGTCGACGGCCTTGCCCTGGGCGGCGGCGCTCGCCTCCATGGCGTCGAAACCCTTCTTGATGGCGTCCTGGTGGGAGCCGGAGAAGGAGGTGTAGACGAGGTCGCCCACGTACGGGTGGCGCGGGTGGACCTCCATCTGGTTGCAGTACTCGGCGGTGCGGCGGACCTCGTCGATGCGGGAGAAGTCGATCTGCGGGTCGACGCCCTGAGAGAACAGGTTCATGCCCAGGGTGACCAGGTCGACGTTGCCGGTGCGCTCGCCCTGGCCGAACAGACAGCCCTCGACGCGGTCGGCGCCGGCCATCAGGGCCAGCTCGGCGGCGGCGACGGCGGTGCCGCGGTCGTTGTGCGGGTGCACAGACAGGCAGACGAACTCGCGGCGGGACAGGTTGCGGCCCATCCACTCGAAGCGGTCGGCGTGGGTGGCGGGCGTGGAGCGCTCGACGGTGGCGGGCAGGTTGAGGATGATCTCCCGGCCGGCCTCCGGCTGCCAGACGTCCATCACCGCCTCGCAGACCTCCAGCGCGAAGTCCAGCTCGGTGTCGGTGAAGATTTCGGGGCTGTACTGGTAGCCGAAGGTGGTGCGGTCGTCCAGCAGCTTCTCGGCGTACTCCACGACCAGGCGGGTGCCGTCGACGGCGATCTGCTTGATCTGCTCCTTGGAGCCCCGGAAGACGACCCGGCGGAAGACCGGGGCGGTCGCGTT
This sequence comes from Streptomyces sp. NPDC002490, assembly GCF_040296045.1. Classification (NCBI taxonomy): domain Bacteria; kingdom Bacillati; phylum Actinomycetota; class Actinomycetes; order Kitasatosporales; family Streptomycetaceae; genus Streptomyces; species Streptomyces sp. NPDC002490. The sequence goes on from NZ_JBEOWM010000002.1 coordinate 116,372, forward strand.
GTACAGGTGGACGGTGGCCCGCCGGGCACCCACCAGCGACTCCACGGTCCGCTCGATCAGGTCCTCGCGGGCCTGGGTGAGCACGGAGATCGTCACGTCCTCGGGGATCGCGCCCTCGTCCTCGATGATCGACCGGACGAAGTCGTAGTCGGTCTGTCCGGAGGCCGGGAAGCCGACCTCGATCTCCTTGTAGCCCATGGCCACCAGCAGGTCGAACATCTCCCGCTTGCGGGCGGGCGACATGGGGTCGATCAGCGCCTGGTTGCCGTCGCGCAGGTCGGTGGAGAGCCAGCGGGGCGCCTGCGTGATCCGGTTGTCCGGCCAGCTGCGGTCGGCGATGTCGACCTGCTCGTAGGGCCGGTACTTGTGGATCGGCATCGTGGTGGCCCGCTGGAGGTGCGTCGCGTTGGTGATCGGCGTGGCGCGTCCCACGGGCGCACGGCCGGCAGCGGGCTGGGAAGGGCTGGACATGATGCGTAGGGCTCCTCTTGGTCCACGGGGGACGGCCGACGGCTGAGCGCAACACCGAACTCCGCGGGGAGGGGGTCGGCCTACGACTTACAGGCCCTCGCCGCGGCAGCTAAGGAGAAGCAGCCCGAAACGCATGGTTCGTGCAGCGTAGCCGACCCGCCCCGAGGCCGGTGACTCGTCCCAGTATGCGGGACGTGCGAGGAAGGCGGGACGGGCGCGCCCCCGGCTCCGCGCCGGCGCCCGCATCCGCTCCCCCGCGTCACACCCGGCCCGCCCCGTGCCCACGACCCCGCCCGTCACTCCCCGCGCCCCTCGGCTTCACTCCTTTTCGCCAAATCTCCGTCACCTGTGGTGACATCCAAGTGACCGACTGCCACATTGCGGTCATGACACCACAGCGAACGGGCCACCGGCCCGTCTTCTGCACCGTCGTCCCCCCGCACGTCCTCGACAAGCTGGCCCAGGCGGACGACGCCGCCCGGGCGGAGCTCGCGCGCCGCACGCTGGAACTCGACGCCGCACAGCGCACCCGCCGGCGGATCACCACCCTGCGGGCCGCGGTCCCCGGCCCGGCGGCCCCCTCCGACCAGCCCGACCGGCGGGTCCACGACGCCCAGCGGCGGGAGGTCCTGCCGGGCCGCAAGGTCCGCGGCGAGACCGACCCGGCGACCCGGGACGCCACCGTCAACCGCGCCCACGCCGGTCTCGGCGCCACCTTCGACCTGTACCTGAAGGTGTACGGCCGGCACTCGATCGACGACGCCGGGCTGCCGCTGATCGCGACCGTCCACTACGGCCGCGAGTACTCCAACGCCTTCTGGAACGGCGAGCAGATGGTGTTCGGCGACGGGGACGGGGACCTCTTCCTCGACTTCACCCTCCCGGTGGACGTCATCGGGCACGAACTGACCCACGGCGTCGTCCAGTACACCGCCAATCTGGAGTACTACGGCCAGTCGGGCGCCCTCAACGAGTCCGTCGCCGACGTGTTCGGCGTGCTGATCAAGCAGTACGGCCTGGGCCAGCGAGCCGCGGACGCGGACTGGCTGATCGGCGCCGGACTGCTCGGCCCGGACGTCCAGGGCGTGGCCCTGCGCTCGATGAAGGCCCCGGGCACCGCGTACGACGACGACGTCCTCGGCAAGGACCCGCAGCCCGCCACCATGGACGACTACGTCCGCACCAACCAGGACAACGGCGGCGTCCACATCAACTCGGGCATCCCGAACCACGCCTTCTACCTGTTCGCCACCGAACTCGGCGGCAACGCCTGGGAGCGCGCCGGCCAGGTCTGGTACGACACCCTCAGCGGCGGCGAACTGGCCCCGGACGCCGACTTCTCGGAGTTCGCCCGGCTGACCCTGTCCGCAGCCAGCGCCCGGTACGGTGAGGGCGACGTGCTGGAGGCCGTGACGAAGGCCTGGTCGTCGGTGGGCGTGCCGACGAACTGACCGGGAGTGGGGACACCGACATGCGCATCGTCGTGCGGCGCACCGGAGGGTTCGCGGGGATCGAGCGCCGGGCGGAGGTGGACACCACCGACCGCCCGGACGCCGAGACCTGGCACGCGCTGGCCGAGCGCGCCCTGGCCGGCGCCCGCACGGCGCCCCCCATCGGGGTGCCGGACGGCTTCCAGTACCGGATCACGGTGGACGGCCGCACGGCGTACTGCGCCGACCCCCGACTCACCAACGCCCAGCGGGAGTTGGTGCGCAGGGTCCTCAAGGAGGGTGCTTAGCGCGCTCGCGTCGGGCAGGCACCCCCGCTTCCTTCGCGGCACGGCACACTTGTGCGAGTAGGGGCATCAAGAGCCTGCGTTCCAGGGGGACTTCATGACTCGCACACGTTCGTTGCGCGCGTTCGTCGCGCTCGGTGTCGTCGCCACGGCGTTGACCGGCTGTTCCGCGGCCGACACCTCCTCGGACACCCCGGTGACCGAGGACACCGAGGAACTCTTCGCCCGGTCGGCCGAGGCGGTCATCGAGCGGCGGACGGGGGCCCTGCTGGACCCTCCGGCGCCGGCCGACGGCAGCCGCGGCCCGGTGCGCCTCAGCCCGGGCCTGCTCGCCGAGGAGAAGGTCCTCTTCGGGAAGCTCGCCCGGTCCGGAGGGGAACCCGCACCGGACGTGGAGGACGCCTACGCAGCGGCCCGGTCCACGGTCGCCGTGGACCGGGTCACGGTGGCCGGTGACACCGCCACCGCGCGGATGGTCGAGGAGACCGCCCTCACCCGCCGGCCGCCCCCGGGCGGCGGCGAGGCGGTGACGACGGAGTTCTTGGCGGAGCACCGGTTCGTCTTCCGCCTCGGGAGGGACCGCTCCTGGACGCTCGTGGCCGCCGAGCCGCTGGGCGGGCCGCCCGTCCCGGACAACCAGCTGCCGCGGGACTGAGCCCGCCGGCCGGGTCAGAAGCCGAGCTTGCGGAGCTGGCGCGGGTCGCGCTGCCAGTCCTTGGCCACCTTCACGTGCAGGTCCAGGAAGACCGGGGTGCCGAGCAGCGCCTCGATCTGCTTGCGGGACTTGATCCCGACCTCCTTGAGCCGCTTGCCCTTGGGGCCGATGACGATGCCCTTCTGGCTGGGCCTCTCGATGTAGACGAAGGCGTGGATGTCGAGCAGCGGGCGGTCGGCGGGACGGTCCTCGCGGGGGAGCATCTCCTCGACGACCACGGCGATCGAGTGCGGCAGCTCGTCCCGCACGCCCTCCAGCGCCGCCTCGCGGATCAGCTCGGCGACCATGACCTGCTCGGGCTCGTCGGTGAGGTCGCCCTCCGGGTACAGGGCGGGGCCCTTCGGCAGCAGCGGGACCAGCAGGTCGGCGAGGAGGTCGACCTGTCGGTCGCCGACCGCGGACACCGGCACGATCTCCGCCCACTCGAAGCCCAGCTCCTTGGCCAGCTGGTCCACGGCGATGAGCTGCTCGGCGAGGGTCTTGGGGTCCACCAGGTCGGTCTTGGTGACGATCGCCACCTTGGGCGTCCGCTTGATCTCCGAGAGTTCCTTGGCGATGAAGCGGTCGCCCGGGCCCAGCTTCTGGTCCGCCGGCAGGCAGAAGCCGATCACGTCCACCTCGGCCCAGGTGGTGCGGACCACGTCGTTCAGGCGCTGACCGAGGAGCGTCCGGGGCTTGTGCAGGCCCGGGGTGTCCACCAGCACCAGCTGGGCGTCCGGACGGTGCACGATGCCCCGGACGGTGTGCCGGGTGGTCTGCGGCCGGTTGGAGGTGATCGCCACCTTCTGGCCGACCAGGGCGTTCGTGAGGGTGGACTTGCCCGCGTTGGGCCGCCCCACGAAGCAGGCGAAGCCAGACCGGTGGGTGGCCTCGGCGGGCTCGGATGACGGGGTACGGACGCTCATGGTGCCCATTGTCCCCGATCGGCGGGGCCCCGCCGCACCCAGCCCGCCGCCCGGCGGGCGCGGACGCCGCTCAGGCGGTGACGGTGCGGCGCAGGACGCCGTCCGGGCCGGCCAGGTGCACCGGGGTGCCGGCGCCGGCGAGGTCGCGGACCGCGGCCAGGTCCTCGTCCGGGGCGCCCCCGGCCTCGGTCACCACCGCGGCGGCCTCCAGGGAGGTCGCGCCGGAGGCGACGGCCATCGCCACCGCGGTGCGCAGCGCGCTCAGCCCCAGCGAGGGCAGCGCCACCGTCCCCGCCACGTACGTCCGACCGTTCTCGTCCCGCACGGCGGCCCCCTCGGCCACCCCGTTGCGGGCCCGCGCGGAACGCGCCAGGGTCACGATCTTGCGGTCCTCGGCGCCCAGTTCGCTCTCACTCATGCCCCCAGCTTAGGCGGCCCGTCGCCCCGGGCTACGGGCGGTCCAGCCGCAGTCGTTCGGCCCGCGGCAAGCCGGCCACCACCAGGTCGTAGGAGTCCTCGACCAGCTCCCGCACCTGCCGGGCGGGCAGCTCCCCGACGGTCACCGTGTTCCAGTGCCGCTTGTTCATGTGGTAGCCGGGGAGCACCACCCCCGGGTGGTCGGCGCGCAGCCGCACCGCGTCCTCGGGGTCGCACTTCAGGTTCACGGTGAGCGGCTGCCGGTCGGGCCGGATCAGGGCGAACATCCTGCCCCGCACCTTGTAGACGGGGGTGTCGGGACCGAACGGGAACTCCTCGACGGCCGCGTTGAACGACAGGCACAGCGCCCGCAGCCGACCCGGCGTCACCGGGGCCCCTCCCCCTCCGGCTCCACCAGCACCGTGACGATCTTGTTGCGGCGACCGGTGGCCGTCTCCGCGGTCAGCCGCAGCCGCCGCCCGTCCGGCAGCGTCACCGCGGCGTGGGCGCCCGCGATGGGCACCCGGCCCAGGGCCTTGGCGAGCAGCCCGCCGACCGTCTCCACGTCCTCGTCGTCGTACGCCTCCAGCCCGTACAACTCGCCGAGGTCGCCGATGTCGAGGCGGGAGGTCACCCGGTGGCGGCCGTCCCCGAGGACCTCCACCGGCGGCAGCTCCCGGTCGTACTCGTCGGTGATCTCCCCGACGATCTCCTCCAGGATGTCCTCGATGGTGACGATCCCCGCCGTCCCCCCGTACTCGTCGATGACGACGGCGACGTGGTTGCGCGCCTGCTGCATCTCGCGCAGCAGGTCGCCCGCGTTCTTGGTGTCGGGGACGAACACCGCCGGCCGCATCGCCGTGGACACCAGCTCCGCCTCGGCGTCCCGGCTGATGTGCGTCTTACGGACCAGGTCCTTCAGGTACACGACGCCCACGACGTCGTCCTCGTTCTCCCCGGTGACCGGGATGCGCGAGAACCCGGAGCGCAGCGCCAGCGTGAGGGCCTGGCGGATGGTCTTCCACCGTTCGATGACGACGAGGTCGGTGCGCGGCACCATCACCTCCCGCACCAGGGTGTCGCCCAGTTCGAACACGGAGTGCACCATCCGGCGCTCCTCCGCCTCGATCAGCGACTCCTTCTCGGCGAGGTCGACCAGCGCCCGCAGCTCCGCCTCGGAGGCGAACGGGCCGCGCCGGAAGCCCTTGCCGGGGGTGAGCGCGTTGCCGATCAGGATCAGCAGCGAGGGGATCGGGCCCATCACCCGGGCCAGCGGCACCAGCACGTAGGCGGCCAGGGTCGCCGTGGTCACCGGGTGCTGCCGTCCGATGGTGCGGGGCGAGACGCCGACCGCCACGTACGACACCAGGACCATCACGCCGATCGCGAGGAGCAGCGCCTCCCAGGTCCGGTCGAACTCCTGGAGGCAGGCGTAGGTGACCAGGGCGGCGGCGGCCATCTCGCAGGCCACCCGCACCAGCAGGGCCACGTTCAGGTAGCGGGTGGGGTCGGCGGCGACCTGCACCAGCTTCGCCGCGCCGCGCCGGCCGCCGCGCACGGCCTCCTCGGCGCGGAAGCTGGACACCCGGGCGAGGCCCGCCTCGGCGCAGGCGGCGAGCCACGCCACGACGACCAACAGCACCGCACCGAGGACGAGGGGGACGCTCATCGGTTCAGGAGACCGTGGGCGCCGGCGACGGACCGGTGTGGCCCTTCTCCTGACGCCAGCCGTCGACGATGGCCGCCTGGAGGCCGAACATCTCGGCCTTCTCGTCCGGCTCCTCGTGGTCGTAGCCGAGCAGGTGCAGCACCCCGTGGACGGTGAGGAGTTGCAGTTCCTCGTCCATGGTGTGCCGGGTGGGGGCCTCGCGCCCCTGCCGCTCGGCGACCTCGGGGCAGAGCACGATGTCCCCGAGCAGCCCCTGTGGGGGCTCCTCGTCGTCCTTGGAGGGCGGCCTCAGCTCGTCCATCGGGAAGGACATGACGTCGGTGGGCCCGGGCAGGTCCATCCACTGGACGTGCAGCTGTTCCATGGCGTCGGCGTCGACGACGATCACGGACAGTTCGGACAGGGGGTGGATGCGCATCCGGGCGAGCGCGTAGCGCGCGATGTCGAGGATCGCGTGCTCGTCGACCTCGGTGCCGGATTCGTTGTTGACGTCGATCGCCATGGTGGTGCCGGTCTACTTCCCTCGACCGCCGCGGCCCGGACGGGGACCGCGGTCAGGGCCGTGCTCGGTGCTGTTCGCGTGGTCGTACTTCTCGTACGCGTCGACGATACGGCCGACCAGCCGGTGCCGGACCACGTCCTGGGAGGTGAGCCGGGAGAAGTGGACGTCCTCGACCCCGTCCAGGATCTCCTGCACCTGCCGCAGCCCGGACTTGGTGCCGCTCGGGAGGTCGACCTGGGTGACGTCACCGGTGATGACGATCTTGGAGTCGAAGCCGAGCCGGGTGAGGAACATCTTCATCTGCTCGGGGTTGGTGTTCTGCGCCTCGTCCAGGATGATGAAGGCGTCGTTGAGGGTGTTGTGCGTCAGCAGGTAGTTCTCGGTGACGTACAGGGAGTCCTCTGCCGCCACCTGGATGCACACCGCCTCCTCGCGGCCCGCTGGCTCGATGGAGTCGATGAATCGCATCGGACGGCCGCCACCCGTGGCGGCGTACTTCTCGGCCTTGCGGCGCAGCCGGAAGGGCTCGATGCCCTCCGGTAGCCGGATGTCGACGATGTGCGCGTCCCGCCGGTGCTCGACAGGACGACCGGACGCCCGACCGGGTCGGCGTCCGGTAGCCGCTCGGCGGCGGGTGTAGGCCACCCCGCCCAGCGACTGCACCAGGCCGATGACGTCGTCCCGCAGCACGATGGACGTGGTCGTGTACTGGACGCGGCACGTACGGTCGGACTGGGTGACCGGTCCCCCGTCCGAGTCGAGGAGCCCCTGGAGAAGCGCGATCCGGACCTCGGGGGTGTTCTGCAGGTAGTCGTCCGGGACGCACTTCGTGTGGGAGCGGCTGCCCCACAGGTCCAACTGCCGGAGCACGGCCGTGACCGGATTCTCCAGGGTGATCACGTCCCCCGGGGAGGCGATCCGGTTGAGGACGTAGTCGGGGCCGCCTCGGTGGCGGACCGACACCCCGGGCAACGCGGCTTCCAAAGCCTCCACGAGTTCGGGATCAGCCGTGGAGAACGACGGGGTCGTCGTACCCGTGAGGCAGCCGTCGCCCAACAGCAGACCCAAGGCGTAGGGGTCCATGGGAACCGGACGCTCCGGAAACCGGACCGGGGAGGTCAGCAGCGGCAGCTCGTAGCGGCGCGCGTGCGCGGCCCGGAGGTTGCCGATCATCTCCTTGGTCTCCAAGACCCGCCAGGGCTTGTCACGCCGGCGATCGGAGGCCGTGCGCACGGTCCACAGGTGATCACCGCAGCACAGGGTCCACGAGCCGTCCTGCGCGGTCACTCGGTAGATGTCCTTCTCCCCCTGGGGATAGACACCAAGCACCGGAGTGGGTTCGCCGTTCGAGCCGACCACCAGGTCACCGACGCGGAGGCTACCGATGGCGCGCCAACCCTCAGGGGTGAGCACCTTGGTGAAGATCGGCTGTGCACGCCCCCGCATATAGGCCAGAGGCGCCACTTCGATGGTCCCGGCGGCCATCAGCCTGGGAATCGAATCCGGATCCAGCATGTCGTGCAGCGCGTCGTAGAGGGGCCGCAGATACGGGTCGATCTTCTCGTAGAGGGTGCCGGGCAGGAAGCCGAGACGCTCGCCGGCCTCCACCGCGGGGCGGGTCAGGATGATCCGGTTGACCTGCTTGGACTGGAGGGCCTGCACGGCCTTGGCCATGGCCAGATAGGTCTTGCCGGTGCCCGCCGGGCCGATGCCGAAGACCACGGTGTGCTTGTCGATGGCGTCGACGTAGCGCTTCTGGTTGAGGGTCTTGGGGCGGATGGTGCGGCCCCGGGAGGAGAGGATGTTCTGGGTCAGGACCTCGGCCGGGGTCTCCGCCCCTTCCCCCTCGCCGTTCTCACTCGCCCTGAGCATGGCGATCGAGCGTTCCACCGCGTCCTCCGTCATCGGTTGCCCGGTGCGGAGCACCAGCATCATCTCGTCGAACAGGCGCTGGATCAGGGCGACTTCACCGGGGTCGCCGACGGCGCTGATCTCGTTGCCGCGGACGTGGATGTCGGCGGCCGGGAAGGCCTCCTCGATCACGCGCAGCAGGGAGTCCCCGGAGCCGAGCACGGTGACCATGGGGTGCTTGGCCGGAACGGCGAACCGGGCGCGGGCCGGGCCCGGTGCCGAGGCGTGGTTTGTGGGTGTGTGCGTCATGGGCCGGCGCTGTGGCCTGCTCGTCCTCCTCGTGCGGTGGCGCGGCGTGGTGCGGCGCGCCTGTGCACTGCCCAGGGTACGACGCCCCCCGAGCGGGCACCGAGCCCTTTTCCCGGTGCCCGCCCGGGGCGAGGGTCACCCGGGGGCGCGGAAGCCGATGGTGGGCACCGCGCGCCGCAGCGGCCAGGGGCGGGCGGTGGCCGGCAGCGGGGGGTCCAGTTCGTCGAGGAAGGCGTAGCGGGCCAGGGCGGCCGGGTCCTGGGGGCCGTAGCCGCGCACCCGGCGCCACCAGGCGGCGACCTCGGTCCAGCCGGGGGCGGAGAGCGAGCCGCCGAACTCCTGGACGGACAGGGCGGCGGTGAGCCCGGCGAAGGCCACCCGGTCGGCGAGCGGCCAGCCCGCGAGGGTGCCGGTGACGAAGCCGGCCACGAACACGTCGCCGGCGCCGGTCGGGTCCAGCGCCTCGACCTCGATGGCGGGCACCTGAGCGGTCTCCCCGGTGCGTCCGTCGACGGCGTAGGCGCCCTGGGCACCGAGGGTGACGACGGCGACCGGCACCCGCTCGGCGAGGGCGTGGGCGGCGGCGCGGGGGCAGCTGGTGCGGGTGTAGCGCATCGCCTCCGCCGCGTTGGGCAGGAACGCCTCGCAGTGCGCGAGGTCGGGCAGCGCGTCCAGGTCCCAGCGGCCCGTCTCGTCCCACCCGACGTCGCCGAACAGGCGGGTCCCGGCGCGGGCGGCGGCCCCGATCCAGGGCTCGCGGGTGCCGGGGGCGAGGGAGGCGACGGCGGCCCGGGCCGGGGTCGCGGGGCCCCGGTGCGGGTCGGTGGCCCCGGCGGCGGGCGGGGGTTCGTGGGCGTGGGACACCATGGTGCGCTCGCCCTCGTAGGCCATGGAGACGGTGACCGGGGAGTGCCAGCCGGGGACCCTCCGGGAGGGAGTGAGGTCGACGCCCTCGCCGCGGGCGAGGGCGTCCCAGCAGTACTCGCCGTAGTGGTCGTCGCCGAAGGCGGCGGAGAGCGAGGTGCGCAGGCCGAGTCGGGCCAGGGCGGTGGCCATGTTGGCGACGCCGCCGGGGCTGGAGCCCATGCCGCGGGCCCAGGACTCGGTGCCGCGGACGGGGGCGCAGTCGAGTCCGGTGAAGATGATGTCGAGGGAGACCGGCCCGGTCAGGTAGACGTCCCGGGGCGGGTCCTTCGGGGTGCGCAGGGCGGCGAGCGGATCGTGCCGGGGACGGGGGCGGACCCGGGGGTCCCGCTGCTCCAACGCGGCCCCGGCGGCATCTTCCTGTTCGGGGTGGGGCGACGACGGCTGCGCGGTCGTACGGGGTCCCTGCGGTGGCTCTCCGGTGTGCGTGCTCACGCTGTGCTCCCCTGAATGGTGCGGGTTCAGGCCAGTGTGCCCGATGGGGCGGCACGGTCGGGCGGTCCCGCGGGAGGGGCGGCGGCGCTGCGCACGGGGGCGGCCCCGGGCCGGCGGCGGTGCGCCGGCCCGGGGCCTTGGTGGGGGGTGGCGGTTCGGTGGGGCCGACCGGAGGGCGGCGGGCCCGGGGCGCCTACGGGAGCCCGGTGTGCAGGGCGTTCATCAGGGTTCCGTCCGGGGTGGCGCCGGACAGCTCCCAGACCATGGCGCCCAGCAGTCCCTTGGCCCGGATCCACTCGGCCTTCTTGCCGATGGACCAGGCGTCGTCGAAGGACCACCACTGGCCGCCGGGGCCGGTGTACCCGTAGGTGGAGACGGACTGTTCGTCGTGGTGGACGGTCATGTGGGGGTGGTTGCTGACGAGGTTGTGGTAGCCCCGGATGCCGGCCTCCTCCGGGAACTGTCCCGGGGCGGCGCCGTTCGCGGCCTGCCACTCGCCGTTGGTCCCGGTCGGGCCGCTGGCGACGTCCTTCCAGCCGCGCCCGTAGAACGGGAAGCCCACGGTCAGCTTCCGCGGGTTGACCCCGGCGTCGAGGTAGGTCTGGACGGCCTTCTCGATGCTGAAGTCGAAGGCGTACGGGTCCTGGGCGTCCCGGTGCAGGTTGGCCTGGTGGCCGGTGCGGAGGGGCTCCCAGGAGTTGTCGCTGCCGGAGCCGTGGAAGTCGTAGCCCTGGACGTTGGCGTAGTCGAGGTGGTCGAAGATCTTCGTCAGGTCCCAGCCGGCCCGGATCTTCGCGGGGTCGGCGGGGGTGAACGCGGTGAGCAGCTTGTGCTCGCCGCCGAGTGCGTCGAGTTGCTTGCGGAACTCGGCGATCAGTGCGGTGAGGTTGGCCTTGTCCGCGGCGCCCCAGTGGTTGCCGGGGTGCCCTTCGGCGCCCGGCCACTCCCAGTCGAGGTCGATGCCGTCGAAGACCCCGGCGCCGGTGCCCGGGCCGCCCGCGCCGTTGTAGACGGGGAGGTCGCCCTTGATCCAGACGTCCACGCAGGACCGCACGAACTTCTCCCGGGAGGCGGGGGTGGCGGCAGCGTCGGCGAAGTACTTGGAGAACGTCCAGCCGCCGAGCGACACGACGAACTTCAGGTGCGGGTGCTTGGCCTTGAGCTTCTTGATCTGGTTGAAGTTGCCGCGCAGCTTCCCCCAGCCGTCGTCCGCCACGCCGTCCACCGACTGGGCGGCGGACATGGGCCGCGCGTAGTCGGCGTCCGCGTCACCGGCGCCGGTGCCCTCGTCGGGGTCCTGCGGGTTCCCGGAGACGCCCTTGGTGACGCCCGCCTGGCAGGTCAGGTGGACGGGGTCGATGTTCTCGAAGGCGTAGTTGACGACGTCGAGTTTGGCGGCGGCCCCCGAGGTGTCGAGGTTCTTGATGAAGAACTGCCGTCCGTAGATGCCCCATTGGGCGAAGTAGCCGACCTTGTAGTAGTTGCCCGGCCCCGCCACGTCGTCGGTGGTGACGCGCAGGGCGTTGGACGCCGGGGAGGAGTTGTCGGCGGTGTCGCGGGCCGTGACGGTGAAGGTGTAGGGGGTGGCCGGGGAGAGCCCCGCGATGGTGGCGGAGGTGGTCGTGGCGCCGACCGTCTTCACCAGCGCGTCGCCCCGGTGGACGTCGTAGCCGGCGACGGCCACGTCGTCGGTGGACGCGTTCCAGGCGAGGACCACCGCGGAGGAGGTCTTGCTGGTGAGCCGGAGTTGGGTCGGCGCGGTGGGCGGTACGGGGTCGCTCGCCGGGTCGACGGTGCGGAAGGTGAACGGGTCGCTGGCGGGGCCGGTGTTGCCCCGGGCGTCCTTGGCCCGGACGGTGACCGTGTACCCGGTCGCCGGGGTCAGCCCGGTGAGGGTGGCGCTCACGCTGTCGGTGGTGGCGAGGACGGCGCCTGCGCTCACCACCTCGTACGAGGCCACCGGGTGGTCCCCGCCGCGGGCGGCGGTCCAGTTCAGGGTGGCGGTCCTGGCGGTGACGGCGGCCGCCGTGGGGGCGCCGGGCGCGGTGGGCGGCACGTCCGGGGTGCCGTCGCACTTGTCGCCGTTGACGGTGCAGCCGGTGGGTGCGCCGATCGGCCCGTTGGCGATGAACCAGTAGCTCCACGGTTCGCTGCTGCCGCCGGCCGGGACGGTGGCGTTGTAGTGCGCGTTCCTGACGGTCACCGTGGTGCCGTTGACCGTGGCGTCCCCGTGGTAGTGCCCGCTGACGGTGACCCCGGCGGGGAGTCGGAAGCTCAGGTTCCAGCCGGTGACGGGCGCGGTGCCGGTGTTGCGGATCACGTACGTGCCCCGCCACCAGGAACCGTTGTTCTCGCTGCTGAAGCTGGCGGTGAGGGTGCCGGCGGCTTGGGCGGTCCCGGCCAGCCCGGTCAGCGAGGCGAGCGGCAGCGCGAGCACGGCGAGGAGCACGAGCAGCCTGCGCCGGGCCCGGGCGCGGGCTCCGGGGCGCCCGGGCCGGTGGGCGGGGCCGGCGGCAGGTGGTGCGAGGGTGCGGACGAGCGCGTGGGCGGCGGCGCGGAGCCGCGCTCCCTGGCGGCGGAGGATCCGGCGGACGCCGGGTCTGCGTGCGGTGCGGGTTCGTCTGCGGAACATGGGCTCCCCTGTGGGTGTGGGAGGAGGAGGGAGGAGCTGGGCGTTCGGCCTGGACGCTGGGGAGGGGTGGGGCGGGCGGTAAGCCGGCCGCACCGGATCGACCCGGTGTGGGGCCGGGTGGATCCGGTGCGGCCGGTTCGGGCGGCCGGTGAGGAGCTCGGGGGGCGGTCGCCCTCGGCGGCACCGCACCGGCTGACGCCGGGCTTCGGCGTCGGCCGATCTGCGGTGCGCGGTCGTGCGGTGCGATGGCCGTGCGGTGCGTTGCCTCGTTCTCACGTGCGGCCGTGCTGCCGTGCGGTGCCCGGGCGGGACCGGGTGGGGCCGGACTCCCGGGACCGGAGTGCGTTGGAGCGGTTCGGAGCACGGTCACGGGCCCGCCGGGCGAGCGGCGAGGGACCTCGCCGGCATGCGCCTGCCCTGTTGAAGTTACTTGGTCTGTACCAGTTCGTGAACCCGTGCGGAGGGGCCTCTTTACGCCATACCTTCGGCACGGGGAGAGGGGCCGGGACGGTCTCCCGGGCGGGGTCTTGGGCCGTCGGCGGCAGAGGGCCCGCACCGAGGGCGATCGAGGCGTTCCCGGTGCCCCTACAACCAACCGCCCTCCTCGCTGGTCTGGTCCAGGACATCGATCCGTCGCGTCGGGATCGGGCCGGGCACCGTCCCGGCGATCCGGCACCGACACGGCGGCGGATCACCCAACCGTTCATCACCGGGGCACGAATGAATCCTGCAAGACGCACCACGACGGCGACCGCCGTGGTGTTCGCGATGGCGGGCGGACTGCTCACCGCCGTCGTCCCGGCGGCGCCCGCCGCCGCCGCGCCGAACTGTCCCTCCCCCGTCTTCACCCGCCAGTTCTTCGCCGGCACCGGCTTCACCGGGCAGCCGAAGAAGACGGACTGCGACGGTTCCGTCAAGGAGAGCTGGTCCGGTTCGCCCGCGCGGGGCCTGCCGAAGGACAGGTTCGCGGTCCGCTGGACGGTGACACGTGACTTCGGCTCCGGCGGCCCGTTCTCGTTCTCCGTCGAAGCACGCGGTGGTGTCCGCGTGTACCTGGACGGGGCCCGCAAGGCGGACCTCTGGAACAGTGACTCCGCCACCCGGCGCAAGACGGTCAACGTCACCATCCCCAAGGGCAAGCACACCCTGCGGGTCGACCTCGTCAACCGGACGGGGCCCGCGAAGGTCGGGTTCGGCTACGCGCCCCGCACCTCGGCGCAGGTGGACCGGGTCAAGCCGCTGGTGCCCACGAGCCCCGCGGTCCGGTACGACCGGGCCTCGGGCAAGGCACGGATCAGTTGGGCGAAGAACAAGGAGATGGACCTCGCGGGGTACCGCGTCCACCGGCGGGTCGCGGGCGAGGCGTTCCCTTCCCGGGCGCTCGCCACCACCACCGCCACCTCGTACACGGACACCCCGCCCGCGACCGGGCGCACCTACTTCTACGAGGTCCGCGCCCACGACAAGGCGGGCAACCGGTCGGCGGGCACCGCCGACCGCGGCGCCGTCACCGTGGACCGGACCCCGCCCGCACCCGTCACCGGGCTTTCGAGCACCGGGACCACGGCGGGCAACCGGGTGTCGTGGACCGCTTCCGCCTCCGGTGACACCGTGCACTACGCCGTCCGCTCGTCCCGGGCGGGCGCCCCGGACGTGCCGAACGGGCTGACGGTCGTCAAGGGCACCTCGTACCACGACGCCGCCGCCCCCGTGGGACAGGAGGTCGAGTACCGGGTGCACGCGGTGGACGCGTACGGCAACTCCTCGCCGGTCGCGGTCACCAGGGCCGCTCGGCCGGCCCCCGCCGAGGTGCCGGTTCCGAAGGCGACGAGCGGGGTGCCGACGGACGAGGCCACCGTGATCACGTTCGACCAGGCGGCGGGGGACGGGACGGGCACCCACCGGTTCCGGCTCTACCAGCGACGGAACACGACCGAGGGGTGGACCCTCGTCACCACGGTCCCGTCGGGCGGGGCGGGCACCGCCCGGCACGCCACGGCGCAGGCCGGTCGGACCCACTACTACCTGGTGGCGGTCGACGCCCAGGGTCGCGAAGGGGCGCCGTCCGAGGCGGTCACCGTGGACCGGGAGACCCCGGTCCACCCGACGCCGCCGAGCCCGCCCCGGCTCACCGTCGACCGCGAGGGCGCTCCCCGGACCGGCCCGTTCGTCGTCCACGTCAAGCCCGCCGCGGCCGACGTCAACCGCAAGCTGGGCGGATACCAGTGGGAGTTCTCGGGTGCCTGCGGTTCCTCGAACCCGCAGCGGGCCGGGGGCACGGCGGCCACGCTCACCTGGCAGCCGCCGTGGAACGGCCCGTGCATGCTGACGGTGACCGCCCTGGACCACTACGGCACCCGGTCGGGGAACCCCGCCGTGCGTGAGTTCATGATCCGCTGACGCCTCACGTCCCGCGCGCCCCGCCCCCGGGTTCCCGGCGGACGGAGCGCGCGGGGCGACGGGCGCGTTCAGACGGCGGGTGGGCGACACCGGGCTCCTCCGGCAGTGCGAGGCCGCGTCCCCTTCGTCCCGGACCAGGTGGTCCCAGACGTCGTGCACCGCGAGGTCGTTCCCGGTGGCGGCCCCGCGACCGCTCAGTGGACGGAGGCCGCGAGCCGGCGCAGCGCGGCGCGCCCCGGCGGGCCCCAGCTGGCCTTGCCGCCCGGGCGGCCCCGGACGCCGGCCTCGCCAACGTGGAGGCAGACGAGGGCCTTGAGCAGCGCCGCCCCGCGGGCGCGGCGAAGGGTGGCCCCGTCCGGGACGGGGCGGTACGCGCGGTGGAAGCGGTCGAGGGCGCCGTCCGGGAGCAGCAGCCAGCCGGCGGCGAGGTCCCAAGCCGGGTCGCCGGAGCAGAGGTCGCCGAAGTCGATCACGCCGCAGAGGGTGCCGTCCTCGGTGAGGACGTTGGCGGGGTGCAGGTCGCCGTGGAGCCAGAGCGCGGGCCCGGGCCAGGCGGGGGCGGCGACGGCGTCCGCCCAGACCTCGCGCAGGGCCGGGGCAGCGCGCTCCTCGATCAGCCCGGCCGCGAGGGCGGCCTCGAACTGCGCGGCGAAGGGCTCGGTCAGGGCGGACAGCGGCCCGCCGCGCCCGTGTCCCCCGACGGGGGCGTCGGCGGGGGCGGGCCGGTGCAGGGCGGTGAGGAAGCCGGCCAGGGCGTCGGCGGTTTCGGCGCCCCGGGTCGCGGGCGCCCGGTCGGCGGGTTCGCCGGGCACCCAGGTGGTGACGGTCCAGGGGCGGGGGAAGCGGCTGGTGGGTTCGCCGAGGCGCTGCGGCACGGGCACCGGCAGCGGGAGGTGCGGGGCGAGGCCGGGCAGCCAGGCGTGCTCCCGGCGGAGCAGGACGTCCGCGTGCTCCGTCGCCCAGGGCAGCCGGACGGCGAGGTCCTCGCCGAGGCGCCACAGCTGGTTGTCCCAGCCGCGGGCGCCGAAGCGCACCGGCCGGTCGGCCAGGTCGGGGTGCTGGTCGTGCAGCAGGTCCCGGATCAACTCGGCGGTGATCTCGGTGTCGGGGTGCGTCATGCGGACCCACCGTAGTGCGGACGGCCGGCGGGGGCCCGGTCAGCGCTTGGGCAACGGGATGCGCATCAGGTCGGCGGCGACGGTCAGTTCACCGGTGTAGCCGGCGCCACGGGCCTCCGCGGCGAAGGCGTCGGGGTCGCCGTAGCGCTGGCTGAAGTGGGTCAGCACCAGGTGGCGCACCCCGGCGTCGGCGGCGGCCCGGGCGGCCTGCGCGGCGGTCAGGTGGCCGTGCTCGACGGCGAGGGCCTCGTCGGCGGCGAGGAAGGTGGACTCGATGACCAGCAGGTCGCAGCCCTCGGCGAGGACGGAGACGCCGGGGCACAGGCGGGTGTCCATGATGAACGCGAACCGCTGCCCGCGCCGGACCTCGCTGACCTCGTCGAGGTGGACGCCCCGCAGTTCGCCCGCCCGCACCAGGCGGCCCACGTCGGGGCCGGTGATCCCGTGGGCGGCCAGGCGTTCGGGGAGCATCCGGCGGCCGTCCGGCTCCACCAGGCGGTAGCCGTACGACTCGACGGGGTGCGACAGCCGGTGGGTCTCCAGACGGTACGGGCCGGCGTCGGCCAGGAGGCCGTCCGCGGCGGCGGGGGCCTCGGTCAGGCGGACCGTCTCGCGGTAGGCGGTGGCGTGGCGCAGCCGGTCGAAGTACCGCTGCCCCGAGGCGGGGTAGTGGCAGGTGACGGGGTGCGGGACCCGGTCCAGGTTGATGCGCTGGATGACCCCGGCGAGACCGAGGGAGTGGTCACCGTGGAAGTGGGTGACGCAGATCCGGTTGATGTCGTGCGCGGCGACCCCGGCGCGCAGCATCTGCCGCTGGGTGCCCTCGCCGGGGTCGAACAGGATGCCCTCGCCGTCCCAGCGCAGCAGGTAGCCGTTGTGGTTGCGGTGCCGGGTGGGCACCTGGCTGGCCGTGCCGAGGACGACGAGTTCGCGGACCGACACGGCTCAGCCGGGGGGCCACTGGAGGCCGCGGCCGGCCAGCACGTGGGCGTGGGCGTGGAAGACGGTCTGGCCGGCGCCGGAGCCGGTGTTGAAGACGATGCGGTAGCTCTCGGAGCCGTGGGCGGTGGCCACCTCCCCGGCCTCCCGCAGCACGTCGGCGGCGACCTCGGGCGCGGCGGCGGCGAGGGAGGCGGCGTCGGGGTGGTGGAGGCGCGGGATGACCAGGACGTGGGTGGGGGCCTGGGGGTTGATGTCCTGGAAGGCGACCGTGGTGGCGGTCTCCCGGACGATCGTGGCGGGCACGTCCCCGGACACGATCTTGCAGAACAGGCAGTCGGCCTGCGGCGCTCCAGCCGGGTCGGTCACGTCGCTCACGTCTCCTCGCGGGGCGGTCGGTGCGGCACCCGGTGCCGGGTACGGGGGCATGCTATCGGGGGCGGCCCGGGCCGGGCCGCCCCCGGGCGGGTCACGGCAGGGACGGGGGCACTTTCGCCGGGCGTTCGGCGAGGGCGGCCAGGGCGATGCGGACCGCCTCGTCCAACTGCGGGTCGCGGCCCGCCGCGTGGTCCTGCGGAGTGGGGACGACCTCGACGTCCGGGTCGACGCCGTGGTTCTCCACGGCGAAGCCGTACCCCTCCAACCAGATGGCGTACTTGGGTTGGGTGACGAGGGTGCCGTCCACCAGTCGGTAGCGGCTGTCGATGCCGACGACCCCGCCCCAGGTGCGGGTGCCGACGACCGGCCCGATGCCGAGCGCCCGGATCGCGGCGTTGACGATGTCGCCGTCCGAGCCGGAGAACTCGTTGGCGACGGCGACCACCGGACCGCGCGGGGCGTCCTGCGGATAGCTCGACGGGACCTGGCCGCGCGGCAGGTTCCAGCCCACGATCCGGCGGGCCAGCTTCTCCACCACGAGTTGGGAGGTGTGGCCGCCGCGGTTCTCCCGGACGTCCACGACCAGTCCCTCCCGCATGACCTCCAGCCGCAGGTCGCGGTGGATCTGCGCCCAGCCGGGCGCCTGCATGTCGGGGACGTGGAGGTAACCGAGGCGCCCGTCCGAGAGTTCGGCGACCCGGGCCCGCCGGTCGGCGACCCAGGCGTGGTAGCGCAGCGGTTCCTCGTCGTCCAGCGGGACCACCACCACGTGCCGGGGCGTTCCGCCGGCGGCGGGCAGCACGGTCAGTTCGACCGGTTTGCCGGCGGCGCCGGCGAGCAGCGGGGCGGGGCCGGTCACCGGGTCGACCGGCCGGCCGCCGACGGCGAGCACGGCGTCGCCGGCGCGCACCGCGACGCCGGGGGCGGCCAGCGGGGAGCGGGCCCGCGGGTCGGAGGTCTCCGAGGGCAGCACCCGGTCGATCCGCCAGTGCCCGTCCGGGTGGCGGGACAGGTCGGCGCCGAGCAGGCCCTGGGCCTCGCCGTGGCCCCAGCCGCCGCCGGGGACCACGTAGGCGTGGGAGGTGCCGAGTTCGCCGTGCACCTCCCACAGCAGGTCGACGAGGTCGTCGTGGGTGGCGATCCGGTCGAGGACGGGCCGGTAGCGGTCGAGGACGGCGTCCCACTCGACGCCGCCGAGGTCGGCGCGCCAGAAGTGGTCGCGCATCAACCGGCCGGTCTCCGCGTACATCTGGCGCCACTCGGCGGCCGGGTCGACCTGGTGGCGGATGCGGGAGAGGTCGACGGTGAGGTGCGTGTCGCCGTCCTCCTCGGAGGGGGCGCGCCGGTCGCTGGGGACGATCTTGAGGGCGCCGTCCGTCCAGAGCAGCACCCGCTTGCCGTCGCCGCTGACGGCGAAGTGGTCGGCGGCCGAGGCCAGGTGCTCCACCCGGCGCTGGGCGAGGTCGTACCGTTCCAGGTCGGCCTTGGGGGAGGGGTCGTCGGGGGTGGCTCGGGCGGTGCCGAGGACGCCGACGACCGGGTGCCGCAGCCACAGGACGCCGTCCTTGGCGGCGCGCAGGGTGGTGTAGCGGCCGGACTCGACGGGGAACGGAACGATCCGGTCGGCGAGCCCGTCGAGGTCCACGCGGGTGGTGGGGGTGCCCTCGCCGTCCGGGGTCTCGTCCTTGTCAGGGGTCTCGAAGGGCCGGCCGTGGCGCTGCGGGCCGAACGGGGACGGAGTGGTGGCGGCGAGCGTGATCAGGTGCGGGCGGGAGCCGCCGAGGAACGCCAGGTCGAAGACGTGCTCGTCGTAGACGGGGTCGAAGGCCCGGGCGGAGAGGAACGCGAGGTGCTTGCCGTCCGCGGTGAAGGCGGGGGCGTAGTCGCGGAACCGCAGCGGGGTGGCCTCGGTGACGGTGCCGCCGGCGAGGTGGGCGAGCTTGAGCTGGCAGAGCGGCTCGGGCCCGGGGTGCGACCAGGCGAGCCAGCCGGAGTCGGGCGAGAAGGTCAGCCCGGAGGCGTCGCCGTGTTCGCTGCGGTCGAGCTCCCGGATCTCGCCGGTGGCCCGGGTGAGCAGCAGCACCCGGCCGTCGTGGGAGGCGACCGCGGCGTGCGCGCCGTCCGGGGCGACGGCGAGGTCGAGGACCCGGCCGAGGCGGCCGGCGCCGATCCGGTGGGGCGTCGGCCCCTCCGGCGCCGTCCCCGCCGCGGGGACCTGCCGCTCGGCCGGGGTGCCGGTGGCGGGGGCGAACTCCAGGGCGTCCTCCCCCTCGGCGTCGGTGACCCACACCACGTGTTCGGCCCCGTCCGCGCGGAAGGTGCGCGGCATCCTGGCCCGCACCCCGGGCGCGGCGGCGAGGACCCGGGCGGGGCCCTCGCGGTGGGTGACCCAGTGGATCGAGCCGCGGACGGAGACGGCGCTGCCGCGGCCGGTGTGGTCCGGCCGGGCGGCGCCGAACCAGCGGGCCGCGCTGACGGGGTGGGGCTGGAGGTCGGTGCGCTGGCCGCCGAGGCGGACGTCCAACCGGCGCGGGGCGGCGTCGGAGAGGTCGTCCAGCAGGAACAGTTCGCCGGCGCTCGCGTACACCACCCGGGTGCCGTCGCCGGCGGCGTGCCGGGCGTAGAAGCCGTCGACGGGGGTGTGGCGGCGCAGGTCGCCGCCGTCGGCGAGGGAGGAGTACAGGGCGCCCACGCCTTCGTGGTCGGAGAGGAACGCGATCCGCTCCCCCGCCCACACGGGGTACTCGACGTTGCCGTCGAGGTCCTCGTGGAGCCGGACGAAGGTGCCGTCGCCATCCCGGTCGATCCACAGCTTGCCGGCGGTGCCGCCCCGGTACCGCTTCCACCAGGCGGCCTCGCGGCCCATCGGGGCGGAGAGCAGCACCACCGTGCCGTCGGGTCCGGTCACCACGTGGCCGACCGGCCCGTACGGCAGGGTCTCGGCGGGGCCGCCGTCCAGGGGCACCGCGCGGGCGAGGCTGCGGCGCAGGCTCGCCTGGTCGTGGGTGGCGAGGGCGAGGACCCGGCCGTCCGCGGTCCAGCCGCGGACGGCGGTGCGCGGGGACCCCCAGTGGGTGAGCCGCCGGGAGGGGCCGCCGTCGACGGGCGCCACGTGCACCTCGGGGGCGCCGTCCCGGGTGGAGGTCCAGGCGACCGTGGTGCCGTCCGGGGAGATCCGCGGATGGTGCACGGGCACGTTGTCGGCGCTGACCCGCCACGCGCGACCGCCGTCGAGCGGTGCGATCCAGACGTCGTCCTCTGCTGTGAAGGCGACCAACTCGCCGTGGACGTGCGGGTACCGGAAGTACGCAGACTGAGTCACCTGATCACCCTAGGCAGGGGTGGGTCTCCCGGTCAGCGGTTTCGATCACTTCGGGCCAGCTCAGGGGCGTTTCGGTGCCCGCTTCGGGTCGGTTTCCGATGGCTCCCGGACGGCGTCAGTCCCAGCGGCCGGTGCGGCTGAGCACCAGCGCGGTGGCGACGGTGCCCGCGGTGGAGGTGCGCAGCACGCTGGGGCCCAGTCGGTACGCGCCCGCCCCGGCCTCGGTGAACGCCGCCAACTCCTCCGGGGACACGCCGCCTTCGGGTCCGACCACGAGGACGATCTCGCCCCGTGCGGGGAGTTCGGCGGTCGCGAAGGGCTCGCTGCCGTACTCGGGGTCCTCGTGCAGGACGGCCGCGAAGTCGGCGGCGGCCAGCAGGGCGGCGACCTGCTTCGTGGCCATCGGCTCGGAGACCTCGGGGAAGCGCACCCGCCGGGACTGCTTGCCCGCCTCTCGGGCGGTGGAGCGCCACTTGGCGAGGGCCCGGGCGCCCCGGTCGCCGCGCCACTGGGTGACGCAACGGGCGGCGCTCCAGGGGACGATCGCGTCCACGCCGGTCTCGGTCATGGTCTCCACGGCGAGTTCGCCGCGGTCGCCCTTGGGCAGCGCCTGGACCACGGTGATCCGCGGGTTCTCCACGGGCTCCTCCGCGTGCGAGCTGAGGAGGACGATCAGCCGGTCCTTGCCCTCGGAGCCGATGACCGAGCAGTCGGCCCAGCGGCCGAGGCCGTCGGTGAGGACGACGTCCTCGCCGGGGCGCAGCCGCTTCACCGAGACCGCGTGCCGGCCCTCGGGTCCGTCGAGGACGTACCGTCCGCCGGGGGCTTCGAAGTTCTCGTCGAAGGGGGGTACGACGAAGACGGGTGCGGTCATGCGGTCCTCCCGTGGGCCAGGACGTCCGCGGCGTCCTCGATCTCGGCGGTCAGCGTCTCGACCAGTTCCCCGGCCGGCAGTTCGCGGGCGAGCCGGTGCCCCTGCCCGGCCCAGAGTGCCATGCCCTGCGGGTCGACGGCCTTGGCGGCGGCCTTGCGCAGCGGCGCGGTCAGGTGGTGCACCTGCGGGTAGGCGGCGGGGGCGTACGGTCCGTGTTCGCGCAGGAAGCGGTTGACCAGGCCGCGGGCGGGGCGACCGGTGAAGGCACGGGTGAGTTCGGTGCGGACGTACAGCGGGTCGGTGAGGGCCTGTTTGTGCATGAGGTGGGCACCGGACTCGGGGGTGGGCACGAAGGCGGTGCCGAGTTGGGCGGCGTCCGCCCCGGCGGCGAGGGCGGCGGCGATCTGGGCGCCGCGCATCAGCCCGCCGGCGGCGATGACGGGTATCCCCACCTGGGCCCGGATCAGGGGCAGCAGGGTGAGCAGGCCGATACCGGCGGCGTCGTTGTCGAGGCTGTCGCGGTGGGTGCCCTGGTGGCCGCCGGCCTCGACGCCCTGGGCGATGACGCCGTCCGCGCCGGCCCACTCCACGGTGCGGGCCTCCTCCGGGGTGGTGGCGGTGACCAGGGTGAGGGTGCCGACCTTGCGCAGGGCGTCGATGACCTCGCGGGTGGGACAGCCGAAGTGGAAGGAGACCACGGGCACCGGGTCGTCGACGAGGATCGCCAGCTTGGCGTCGTACCCGTCGTCGCGGCCGTGCTCCGGGTCGCCGAGTTCGACGTCGTACCAGGTGGTCTCGCCGGCGAGTTGGTGGCCGTAGACGGCGACGACCGCCGGGTCCGCGTACTCCGGTTGGGGCATGAACACGTTCACCCCGAAGGGTCGGCCCGTCAGGCTCCGCAGCTGTTTGATCTCCTGGTACATGCCGTCCGCCGTCTTGTATCCGGCGGCGAGGAAGCCGAGTCCGCCCGCGTCGGACACCGCAGCGGCGAGCTGCGGCCGGGACACCCCACCCGCCATGGGTGCCTGCACGATCGGGCGCGAAAAGAGATCGGTCAGCGCGGAGGACATGGACGCATGTTGTCACGTCCGCCACACAAGTCCGAATCCAGCCGTACATTTGGCATATTCGGCCGCCGGTACTCCTCTGCATATCGGCCATCACGGGCCGCTGTCGCTGGTCAGCGGCGTACTTGAGGATTGGACCAGCCGCACAGCGGCGATTGTCGGCCACTCCCCTGGTCCACACGGGTGTTGACAAGGGTGCGCCCCTCGCTTCCGGACCTCGGAAGGAGGGGCGCACCTCACGGAGCGTGGCGACCGCACTACGGGTCAGCGGCCGTTGAACGCGTCCTTCAGCCGGGAGAACAGGCCCTGCTGACCTGGCTGGAACTGACCGGTCGGTCGCTCCTCGCCGCGCAGCTTCGCCAGCTCCCGCAGCAGCCGTTCCTGTTCCGGATCGAGCTTGGCGGGGGTCTGCACCTCGACGTGGACGATCAGGTCGCCGCGACCGCCGCCGCGCAGATGGGTCACCCCGCGACCGTGCAGCGGGATCGACTGGCCGGACTGGGTGCCGGGCCGGATGTCGATCTCCTCCAGTCCGTCCAGCGTCTCCAACGGCACCTTCGTCCCCAGCGCGGCGGCCGTCATCGGGATGGTCACCGTGCAGTGCAGGTCGTCGCCGCGCCGCTGGAAGACCGCGTGCGGCAGCTCGTGGATCTCGACGTAGAGGTCACCGGCGGGACCGCCACCGGGGCCCACCTCGCCCTCGCCGGCGAGCTGGATGCGGGTGCCGTTGTCGACACCGGCCGGGATCTTCACGGTCAGCGTGCGGCGGGAACGGACCCGGCCGTCGCCCGCGCACTCGGGGCACGGGGTGGGCACCACGGTGCCGAAGCCCTGGCACTGGGGACAGGGCCGGGAGGTCATGACCTGGCCGAGGAAGGACCGGGTCATCTGCGAGACCTCGCCCCGGCCGCGGCACATGTCGCAGGTCTGGGCGCTGGTTCCGGGCGCGGCGCCCTCGCCGTTGCAGGTGGTGCAGACCACGGCGGTGTCGACCTGGATGTCCT
Source organism: Streptomyces sp. NPDC002490 (assembly GCF_040296045.1). Taxonomy (NCBI): domain Bacteria; kingdom Bacillati; phylum Actinomycetota; class Actinomycetes; order Kitasatosporales; family Streptomycetaceae; genus Streptomyces; species Streptomyces sp. NPDC002490. The sequence goes on from NZ_JBEOWM010000002.1 coordinate 140,039, forward strand.
TGGTGGTCCCGAAGGCCGCCTCGTCCAGCTCCACCTCCAGCCGGATCATCGCGTCCTGCCCGCGCCGGGTGCGGGAGCGCGGGCCGCGCTGGGACGCCGTGCCGAAGAAGGCGTCCATGATGTCCGAGAAGTTGCCGAAGCCACCCGCGCCGAAGCCGCCGGCGCCGGCGCCGCCCGACTGGGACAGCGGATCGCCGCCGAGGTCGTAGACCTGCTTCTTCTGCGGGTCCGACAGCACCTCGTAGGCGGCGTTGATCTCCTTGAACCGCTCCTGGGTCTTCGGATCGGGGTTGACGTCCGGGTGCAGCTCGCGCGCGAGCCTCCGGAACGCCTTCTTGATCTCGTCCTGGGACGCGTCGCGGCGCACGCCGAGTACGGCGTAGTAGTCCGTGGCCACTTACGACTCCGCCAGGATCTGTCCGACGTAACGTGCCACTGCGCGTACTGCTCCCATCGTTCCCGGGTAGTCCATGCGGGTCGGGCCGACCACGCCGAGCTTGGCGACTGCCTCGCCGCCCGAACCGTAGCCCACCGACACCACGGACGTGGAGTTGAGTCCCTCGTGGGCGTTCTCGTGACCGATCCTTACGGTCATGCCCGAATACTCGGCCTCGCCGAGGAGCTTGAGGAGCACGACCTGCTCCTCCAGCGCCTCCAGCACGGGCCGGATGGTGAGGGGGAAGTCATGTCCGAAACGGGTGAGGTTGGCGGTGCCGCCGATCATCAACCGCTCCTCCGTCTCCTCGACCAGCGTCTCCAACAGGGTGGAGAGGACGGTCGAGACACTGCCCCGGTCCTCGGCGTCGAACACCTCGGGCAGGTCCTGCACCAACTGCGGCACGTCGGTGAAGCGCCGGCCGGCGACCCGGCTGTTGAGCCGGGCCCGCAGATCGGCGAGGGAGGTCTCGCCGAAGGGGGCGGGACAGTCCACCATGCGCTGCTCGACCCGGCCGGTGTCGGTGATCAGGACCAGCATCACCCGGGCCGGGGCCAGGGACAGCAGCTCCACGTGCCGCACCGTGGAGCGGGTCAGGGACGGGTACTGCACGACGGCGACCTGCCGGGTCAGCTGCGCGAGCAGCCGGACCGTGCGGCCCACCACGTCGTCGAGGTCCACCGCGCCGTCCAGGAAGTTCTGGATGGCCCGGCGTTCCGGGGCCGTCATCGGCTTGACGCCGGCCAGCTTGTCCACGAACAGGCGGTAGCCCTTGTCGGTGGGGATGCGCCCGGCGCTGGTGTGCGGCTGGGCGATGAACCCCTCCTCCTCCAGCGCCGCCATGTCGTTGCGGACGGTCGCCGGGGACACCCCGAGGCTGTGCCGCTCGGTCAGCGCCTTGGAACCGACCGGCTCCTCGGTGCCGACGTAGTCCTGGACGATGGCGCGCAGCACCTCCAGCCTGCGTTCGCTGAGCATCGCGCACCTCCAGCTCCGTCTGCCCCAGCGGTGGACCCGCCCGGCCCGGTGGACCGGAGCTTGGCACTCATCACCTTCGAGTGCCAGCGTCCCCAGCCAAGTGTACGGCCGGTGGGCGTGCCCGGAGCAAGGCCGTGACACGTGCGGCTGTCGCCGACCCGGGCGCGGGGGCGGTGATCTAGCGTCACGGCATGCGAACGACACGGGACATCGCCTGGGCGGCGGAGGGTTGGGAGCGGATCGCTCCGCGGGTGGGACGGCGCAGGCTGCCCGGCTGGGACTGCACGGTCGGACTGGTGGCGGGTGAGCGCGGCGCCCTGCTGGTGGACGCCGGGTCCACCCTGCGGGAGGGCGCGGAACTGCGGGAGCAGACGGGGCGGCTGCTGGGCGGGCGGGGTGTGACGCACATCGCGCTCACCCATCCGCACTTCGACCACGTCTTCGGAGCGGCGGCGTTCCGGGACGCCGAGGTCCACGGGGCCGGCGGGCTCGGAACGGTCCTGGTGACCGGGCGCGAGGAGCTGCGGACCGATGCGGTGCGGCACGGGGTCGCCCCGGAGGAGGCCGCGGCGGCGGCCGGCGCGCTGCGCGCCCCCGGGGTCGAGGTGGCGGACGTGTGCGCCCTGGACCTGGGCGGCGTGTCGGTGGTCCTGGCGAACGCGGGTCCGGGGCACACCGGGCAGGACCTGGTCGTGGTGGTCGGCGACCGGTCCGCCGGGAGTCCCCCGGTGGTGTTCTGCGGCGATCTGGTCGAGGAGTCCGGCGAGCCCCAGGCCGGCCCCGACGCCTGGCCGGACCGCTGGCCCGGGGCGCTGGACCGGGTGCTCGCCCTCGGCGGTCCGCACGGGCGGTACGTGCCCGGGCACGGGGCCGTGGTGGACGCGGACTTCGTCCGGGCCCAGCGGGCGGAGCTCCACGCCCGGTGCGCCCCCGACGACGGGGCTCCGGGGGCGCCAGGGGCCGGGGCGGCGGGGCGCCCGGGCTGAGGGGCGTCCGAGGGCGGATCCGGGGGCTTGCGCCACCGTCCGCGCGCCCCTTTCCGGGGCGGGACCGGTCGGCGTTCTATCGTCTCGGGATGCGTCAGTACCCGGCGGACCTGACTCCGCCCTGGAAGAAGCGGGCCGCGGTGCCCGAGGTCGCGGCCGAGGTGGACCTGGTGGTGGAGGAGGTCGACACGGGCTTCTGCGGGGCGGTGGTCCGGGTGGAGGCCGGGACCGTCACCCTGGAGGACCGGTTCGGCAAGCACCGGGTCTTCCCGATGGCGCCCCGCGGCTTCCTGATCGACGGGGCACCGGTCACCCTGGTCCGCCCCGGCCGGCCGGCCCCGCAACGCCCCGCCCGCACCGCTTCCGGTTCCGTCGCCGTGCCGGGGGCGCGTGCGCGGGTCGCGCGCGCCGGGCGCATCTACGTCGAGGGCCGCCATGACGCGGAGCTGGTCGAGAAGGTGTGGGGGGACGACCTGAGGGTGGAGGGGGTCGTGGTGGAGTACCTGGAGGGGGTGGACGACCTGCCGGCGATCGTCGCCGAGTTCGCCCCGGGGCCGGACGCCCGCCTCGGCGTCCTCGTCGACCACCTGGTGCCCGGCAGCAAGGAGTCCCGGATCGCCGCCGCCGTGACCGATCCGCACACCCTGGTCGTCGGCCACCCCTTCGTGGACGTCTGGCAGGCGGTCAAGCCGGCCGCCCTGGGCATCGCGGCCTGGCCCCGGGTGCCCCGGGGCCAGGACTGGAAGACGGGGGTGTGCGCGGCGCTCGGCTGGCCCCCGCACACCGGCGCCGCCTGGCAACACGTCCTGTCCCGGGTGCACAGCTACCAGGACCTGGAACCGGAGCTGCTGGGTCCGGTCGAGCACCTCATCGACCACGTGACGGTGGGGTTCAGCTAACTATCCGCCCCACCCTGAACACCCGCCCCACCTGGGAAAAGAAATAGTCAACAAGCTTGCAGAAAGCCTTAGTTGACGGGCCCGGGCGCCTATACCATCGCCTGCCCGGGGAGCCCCTGCGCACCCCGGGAGGGGGAAGGGGGACGCCATGGTCGAGGCGGGCGAAAGACCTGCGGCACACCGGTCCGGACCGGGGCGGCGACCGGTCGGGGCAGGGCTCGCCCTGCTGGTGGCCGCGCTGCTCACCGGCTGCTCGGGCGACGGGGGGCCGGCGCCGTCCGGGGCTGGTCCCTCCACGTCGGGGGCGTCGGCGAGCGGCGCACCGCCCTCGACGTCCGTACCGTCCTCTGCGTCCGGGGTGGCATCCGGGCCCCCGTCTCCGACGCCCGCCGCCCCGTCCGCTCCGGTACCCCCGACCGCCGCGGAGCCGCCGACCTCGACCTCGGCCGCCGGGGAGCCGCCGACGGAGGGGACGACGGGGGCCGCCGCGCTCTGGGGCGGGGAGTACGCCGGCACCGCGGAGGTGTCGGTCGAGGTCCACGACTACTGCGGGGCGGGCGGGGCGCGCCGGTCGGCGGACCGCGCGACCTACTCGTTGCCCGGCACCCTCAGCCTCAGCCGGCCCCGCACCGGCGGCGGATTCACCGAGGACAATCCGTTCTCCCTGGTCCTCGCCATCGGGCAGCCCTCCGACTCCGGGGCCCTGTCGCTGTGGTCGGCCGCCGTCAGCACCACCTCGGGCCAGGACCTCTCGGGGAACCCGCGGGACCCGAACCTGCTGCTGACGTACTGGGACCTGGACTGGTCGGACGGGCGGCTGACCGGGCGGCTCACCGACCCGCACACCCAGGAGGCGGTGGCGCTGAACCTGTTCAACTGGTCCACGGAACTCGTGCCGTGCCGACCCGAGTTGGGGCAGCTCCCGGGCGCCCATCCGCACGCCCTCGCCGCCGGCACCACCCTCGACGGGCGGCTGGACGACGGCGGTCTGTCGCTGACCGCGCAGGGCACCACCCAGGACGGCCTGCTCGCCTTCCGCTTCACGTTCACGGGGAGTTCCTCATGACGGACACCGCACCGACCGGACGGCCGGGACGCCAGCGGCCCGGACCGGGCGCCGACCCGCTCGACGGGTGGGGCGTGCGCGTCGCGCAGTGGGCCGGGTGCCGGGAGACCTCGGTGGCCGCCCAGCTCGCCCGGGCCTACGCGGCCGGCGGGGCGGAGCGCCGGAACCTGTTCCGCACCGGGCGGCACGCACCGGGCGGGCTGGGCGGCGGCATCGAGACCGTGCTGCCGCACCTGCTGGACGCACTGGCGTACGCGGGGGGCGCGCTGAAGGCCGCCCTCGGCAGCCCGTACGTCAACAACGCGGTCGCCACCGCGGCGCTGGCCCTGGCCCTGCGGCAGCACGCCGAACGGTCCGGGCGGCCGGCGGACGAGGGAGCCGCCCCCGCGGCCGGCGAGGGTCCGAACGAGGAGGTCGTGGCGGCGGCGGTGCGCGCCTACGAACGGCTCCGGGCCCGCCGGGTCGATCCCGCGACGGCGGAGGCGCTGGTCTCCCGGTTGGTCCACCGCTTGCTGACCTCCGAACGGCCCGAGGAGGTGGCGGCCTTCCTGGACGCCCTGGTGGCCGCCGAGCCGCCGGCGCCGGTGCGGGCCTCGCGCCGGGACCGGCTGCGGCGGATCACCGGGAAGCTGCGCCGTCCGGGCGGAGCCACGGGGACCGGCGGACGATGACCGCGCCCCCAGCGGCGGACGGCGGGCGGCGGCGACGGACGGTCTGGGGGCCGCCGCCCTGGTTGTGGCTGATCGTGGTGCTGCTCGCGGCGCAGGCCCCCACCGGGCTGTTCGCCACGCACCGACGGGCGGCGGCGGTGGTGCGGGAGTGGCAGGAGGTCGGTGGGGGCGGTCGCCTCACGGTCGGGGTCCTGACCCTGGTCCAGTCCCTGCCCCTGGCCGTGGCCCTGGCCGCCGCCCTGGTGCTGCTGTCGCCCCGGGTCCGGATGCGGCTGGTCGAGCGGTGGAACGGGCTGATGGCCCCGGACGACCCGCGGGTGGCACCGGACACGGCGGTCGTCTACGCGGAGATGCAGCGCTTCCTCACCGCCCGTGCGCCGGGCACCGTCCTGCGGGTCAGCAACCAGGTGCAGCAGCTCGCCCGGGTCTACCCCGGCGGGCGGCGCACCGCCCGGGTCGGCGTCTTCGTGCCGATGGTCACACTCTGGGACGAGGACCGGGACGCGGCCCGCGCGGCCCTGCTGCACGAGTTGGGACACCTACGGGCCGGGGAGCAGCACGTCTGCGGGCTCGGCAGTCCCTTCGTCGCGCTGGTGGTGCTCTGGCCGTACCTGCTGCTCGCCTTCGGGGTGCTGCCGGTGGCCCTGTTGTTCCTGGACGGGAACCCGACCGCTCCGCTGATGGGGGCGCAGGCGGTGCTGGTGCTCCTGGCCGTGCCCAAGTTGCTGCTGGTCGTGGTGGGCGCGCTGTGGTCCGCGGAACTGGCCGCCGACCGGTACGCGGGGCGGGCCGCCGGCCGGGAGACGCTGCGGCGCGGGTTCGACCGGGTGGAGCGGGGCGCGCCGGGTGGGCTGGCCCGGCTGTACCACCCGCCGATCCGGCTCCGCCGCTGGTTCGCCGCCGAGCCCGATCGGTGGGCCCGTCAGCTGTTGCTGGTCCTGTGGTGGCCGGCCGCGGTGCTCGTGGAGGCGCTGCTCGACCTGCTCGGTGGGGCGCTGGCCCTCCGACTGCTGGGCGGGGAGTGGGACGGCTGGGACGCCGCCTGGGGCGCCGCCCTGCGGCTCGCCCACGACCAGTTGGCCGGGGGGCCGCTGTGGTGGGGCGTGCTGGTGGCCCTCGTCGGGTGGCCGTTGGTGGCCCGCCGATGGCCGCGGGGGTGGGGGTGGCACGGCGGGGAGCGCGGCGGGCTCCCGCGCGGGGCGTACGCGACGGGGGCACTGCTCCCGGTGGTGCTGCTCTGCCTCGGGCTGCTGCCCGGGCCGACCGGCCCGGGCACGGTGTCCGACGGGCCGGCCCCTTCGGCGACGCCTTCGGCGGGCCCCGGCGACCTGCCCTCGCCCTGTCCGAGCCGATCCGCCCCCGCGCCGCCCTCGCCGCCGACCGACCTGCCGTCCTTCGAGGACCCTCCTCCGTCGGGTGCCGCTCCGGTGGCGCCGGGGCGGGAGCGCGCCTTCCGCACCGTGCGGGTGCGGACGGTGACACCGCTGTCGGGCACCCCGCCGGGCACGGCCCGGGACCTGGCCGACCGCCTGGGACGCGCACGGTGGCGGCTGACCGCGGACGGCACGCTCACCGCGGACCTCGACGCGGTCCCGGCCCTGCGCACCACCTCGGTGGGCGGTGCCACCCGGCTGCTGTACGGGGAGCGGACCGGAACGACCGAGGTCAGCGCCACCACGACCTGGGTGTGGGCCCGGTTGCACACGCCCGGGGGCCGGCCCCCCGAACTGCACCTGGTCCGGGCGGCCACCCTGGCCACCCGGGCCGTGGTGGCCTGCCGGGCCTCGGCCTCCACCACCACCTCGGCGGCCCGTCTGGTGCTGGAGCTGGGCGCTCCCTGACCGCCGGGCGCCGGCGTGCGCGCCGGGGTGTCCTCAGTCCACGAGGTCCCGGACCACCGCGTCCGCGAGCAGGCGTCCCCGCAGGGTCAGCACCGCCCGGCCGCGGCGGTGCGGCTCGGCTTCGAGGAGCCCGTCCGCGAGGGCGCGGTCGGCCGCCGCCCGGCCCCGGGGCTTCAGCAGGTCCAGCGGGCAGCCCTCGCTCAGCCGCAGTTCCAGCAGGACGCGCTCCACCCGCCGGTCCTCGGCCGACAGCAGCTCCCGGCCGGCGCCCGGGGAGCGCCCCTCGGCCAGCGCGGCGGCGTAGGCGCCGGGGTGCTTGACGTTCCACCAGCGCACCCCGCCGACGTGGCTGTGCGCGCCGGGGCCCGCGCCCCACCAGTCCGCGCCCCGCCAGTACAGCTCGTTGTGGAGGCAGCGGCCGGCCTCGGAGGTGGCCCAGTTGGAGACCTCGTACCAGGTGTAGCCGGCGGCGGCGAGGGCGTCCTCGGCGATCAGGTACCGGTCGGCGTGCACGTCGTCGTCGGTCATCGGGATCTCGCCGCGGCGGATCCGCCGGGCCAGTCGGGTGCCCTCCTCCACGATCAGCGCGTAGGCCGACACGTGGTCCGGGCCGGCGCCGACCGCCGCCGCCAGGGAGGCGCGCCAGTCCTCGTCCGACTCGCCGGGGGTCCCGTAGATGAGGTCCAGGTTGACGTGGTCGAAGCCGGCCGCCCGGGCCTCGGCGACACAGCGCTCGGGCCGGCCCGGGGTGTGGGTGCGCTCCAGCACCTCCAGGACGTGCGGGCGGGCGCTCTGCATGCCGAACGAGATCCGGTTGAAGCCGCCCTCGCGCAGCGCGGCCAGGTACGCCGGGTCGACGGAGTCCGGGTTGGCCTCCGTGGTGACCTCGGCGTCGGGGGCGAGCCCGAACTCGTCGCGGACCGCGGCGAGCATGCGCACCAGGTCGTCCGCGGCGAGCAGGGTGGGGGTGCCGCCGCCGACGAACACGGTCCGCACCGGCCGGGGGTCGTCGCCGAGCACCTTGCGGGCCAGGCGGACCTCGTCCACCAGGGTCGCCGCGTAGTTGTCCCGGGAGGCGAGGACGCCGCCGGTGCCGCGCAGCTCGGTGGCGGTGTACGTGTTGAAGTCGCAGTACCCGCAGCGGGTCGCGCAGTAGGGGACGTGGAGGTAGAACCCGAGGGGCCGGTCGGCGGCGCCGACGAGCGCATCGGCGGGCAGCGCCCCGGTCTCGGGCACGGCCTCGCCCTCGGGGAGTACGGCAGGCATGCACCCATTGTCCCCCGTCCCGGCGGTGCGCCCGCACCGGTCGGGGGACGGTCCCGTCACACGGCCTGGAGGACCAGGATGGCGAGGTCGTCCTCCGGGGCCTCGTCGCCGAAGGCGTGCACCTGCCCCCGCAGCCGGGCCGCGATGGCGTCGGCGGAGAGGCCGGCGCAGCCCGCGAGGGCGACGGTCAGCCCTTCCCCGTCGTCGAACTGCCGGCGGTCGGCGCTGCGGCGTTCGGTGACCCCGTCGGTGACGCACAGCAGGGTGTCGCCCGGCGCGAGGACGAAGGAGTCCGCCCGGTAGGTGGCGTCCTCGACCACGCCCAGCAGCACCTGGGACCGGCTGACCACGGACACCTCCCCGTCCGGGCGCAGCACCAGGGGCAGCGGGTGGCCGGCGGAGGCCAGGGTGCAGCGGACCCCGTTCGGGGTGGGCACCAGTTCCCCGTACAGCGCGGTGAGGAAGCGCGGCATGAAGCCCTCGGGCGGCAGCGGGCCGCCCTCGGCGCCGGCGAGCGCCCGCGCCCCCGCCTCGGCGGCTTCGGTGGCGTCGTCCAGCAGCAGGCGGTTGATCCGGTCGAGGACCTCGCCGACCGCGTACCCCTCGCGGGCCAGCAGCCGCAGCCACGGCCGGGCCAGCCCGATCACCACCGCCGCCTCCGGTCCCTTGCCCTGGACGTCGCCGAGGGCGAAGCACCAGCGGCCCGGGCCGGCCGGGAACACGTCGTAGAAGTCCCCGCCGGGGCCGCCGCGCTCCCGCGGTTCGTAGACCAGGGCGCTGCGCATGCCCGGGATCTCGGCGACCGAACTGGGCAGCAGGCCGCGTTGCAGGACCCGGCTGATGGTGGCCTGCCGGGTGTACTGGCGGGCCGCCCCGATCGCCAGGGCGACCCGGCGGCAGAAGTCCTCGACCAGGCCGGTCACCTCGTCGGGGAAGCGCAGCAGCCCCGAGCGTCCGATCAGCAGGGTGCCGAGCAGACGGCCGGCCACCACCAGGCGGAAGGCCACGGCGGCGCCCAAGGACTCGCCGGACCCCAGCGCGGCGCCGGGCCAGCGCACCGGGACGCCGCCGGTGCGCAGCGGGTCGCCGGTGAGCACCGGGGGCTCCTTCTCCAGCGCCCGGCGCAGTTCCTCGATCCGGTCCTCGCTGCCGTGCCAGACCCGGGCCAGCCGGTGGTGGCCCGGGGGCAGGGTGCCGGAGCTTGAACCGGTCCGGTCGGCCTCGTCGCTGAGCCAGACCGCGCACCAGTCGGCGAGGCGGGGCACCAGGAGCTGACCGGCGAGCGTGGCCACCAGGTCCTCGTCCAGTTGCCCGGCGAGCAGTTCGGACGCCTCGGCCAGGAACGACAGGGCGCCGCGCCCCACCCAGTCGGGTTCGCCGCCCGGCGCCCACAGGGTGGCGTCGGCGGCGCGCGGGGGCAGGGTGAGCGCCGGGCCGGAGGGCAGCGGGCCGGCCGGGCCGGAGGTGCCGTCCTCACCGGCCGCGGGCACCGCGGCCCAGCCGGGACCGGTGGGGCGGGTGCCCTCGGGCGGGGAGCCGGCCATCACTCCGTAGCCCGCCACCGCCTCGTAGCCGGGCATGGCCACCTCGTCCACCGTGCCCCGGGCGTCGGCGAGGGCGCCGGGCAGGCCGAAGCCGCGGGGGCGGGCGGGGAGACGGGCCCACACGGTCTTGGTGCCGGGCCGGTAGGTCACGCCCCAGGCGGTGGCGAGGCGGGCGACGAGTTGGAGGCCCCGGCCGTATTCGGGTGCGTCGCTGGTGCGGGCCGCGGTGGCGCCGTTGATGGGGCGGGCGGGGTGCAGGTCGGAGACCTCGATCACCAGGGCGCCCCGTGCCTGCGGACCGTCCGCGGCGGCCCGTCCGTCGACGGTCCGGGGCGGGTGCGCGCCGGGAGCGTCCGGGTCCCCGGCGGCTTCGGACGCGGGGGCCGGGCCCGGCAGGGGATCGGCGTCCGGTGCGGGGACCTCCGCATGCGCGGGAGCGTGCGCCGGTGCATGCGGGGCCTCGGCGCGGGGCGGGCCCTGGGTGACGGTGTCCCGGTCGTCCCGGTCCTCCGGGTCACCCCGGCGTTCCGAAGGGTCCCGGTCGTCCCGGGCGTCGAACGCGTCGACGTCCTCCGGAGCGTGCTCCTCCCAACGGCAGAGCAGCCCCACGTCAGTGCCGGCGTGGACGACGGCATTGGTCACCAACTCGCTGACCAGCAGGGTCGCGTCCTGCACCAGACGGTCCGGTATCCCGGGTGCTGGCGGTAGGCCCTCCGGAGCCTCCCCGCCCTCCTCGGCCGCACCGTCACGGGCCCACCGCCCGAGGACCTCACGGGCGAACACCCGCGCGGCCGAGGGCGCCAAGGAATTCCCTGGTAGTGACGTGCGTGCCACGCGCGCGCCCGCGCGCCCCCTTGCTCGACGTACACCGGTGGCTCCGGCCACTCCGGCACGGACCGTGCTCTCCCGTCGCATCGGAACGGACCCCACTCCTACGGCTGCTGGGAACTTCGGACGAATGTGCCTCGGGCGACAAGGACAGGGTGACAGACCGACCGTGCCCATACGCACCGAGTGACCGAACTGGGTCACCCCGAACGGTGGAGCAAGATGCGCTCGACAGGACGAGGACACCCCCTGCACGGCCGGCGAACCGGCTACCGCGAACGGCGTACCCCGGACACGCTCGCCCGCCCGGGCGGAAGCCCTTGGGAGCCGATCATGCGGGGACCAGCAGCACCGCAGGGTGTCTCCGGTCGCCCCGCCGGGACTCCGGCGGGCGGCCCGGGCCCGGGGATTCAACCCCTGGGCGGGAGCACGACCGCAGGGAGCGAGGGCACCCCGAGCACGGGGATGCGCCGGAGTCGGAAGCACAGCACACACAGGGGGCGCACGGTAGCAACCGACCGCCGTCGGTTCCGCCGTGCGCCCCGGGCGCGTTCAGGCTTCCTTCGTGCCCGCGTACATCTCGTCCAGCAGGTGCCGGAACTCCCGCTCCACCACCGGCCTCTTCAGCTTCAGGCTCGGGGTCAGGTCCCCGTGCTCGACGTCCAGATCGCGCGGCAGGATGCGGAACTTCTTGACGGTCTGCCAGCGTTGGAGATCCCGGTTCAACTCGTCGACGTACCCCTCGACCAGGGCCGTCGTCGCCGGCTCGGCCAGCACCTGCGCATAGCTGCGGTCGGCGAGGCCGCGCTCGGCCGCCCACCCCAGGATCGCCGTCTCGTCGAGGGCGACGAGCGCACTGCAGAAGTTGCGGTCCACCCCGTGCACCACGACGGCGGAGACGTACGGGCAGAGCGCCTTGAGCCGACCCTCGATCTCGGCCGGGGCCACGTACTTGCCGCCGGAGGTCTTGATGAGGTCCTTCTTGCGGTCGGTGATCTTCAGGTACCCGTCCTCGGAGAGCACCCCGATGTCCCCGGTGTGCAGCCAGCCGTCGCTCTCCAGCACCTCGGCGGTCTTCTCGTCCAGCCCGTGGTAGCCCGCCATGATGCCGGGGCCGCGCAACAGCACCTCGCCGTCCTCGGCGATCCGCACCTCGGTCCCGGGCAAGGGCTTGCCGACCGTGCCGGTGCGGTACGTCCCGGCCCGGTTGACGAAGGAGGCCGCGGAGGACTCGGTGAGGCCGTAGCCCTCCAGGACGTGGATGCCGGCGCCGGAGAAGAAGTACCCGATCTCGGGGGCGAGGGCCGCCGACCCGGAGATGCAGGCGCGCAGCCGACCGCCGAACGCCTCGCGCAGCTTGGCGTAGACGAGGGCGTCGGCCACCTTGTGCCGGGAGCGCAGTCCGAGCGGGACCTCGGCCCGCCCGGTGCGGCGCAGGGCGTCCTGGGAGGCGCGTGCGTACTCGCGGGCGACGGCGGCGGCCCACTGGAAGATCCGGTACTTGGCGGCGCCGCCCGCCCGGGCCTTGGCCGCCGCCCCGTTGTAGACCTTCTCGAAGATCCGGGGCACCGCGGCCATGTACGTCGGCCGGACCACCGGCAGGTTCTCGACGATCCGGTCGATGCGGCCGTCCACCGCGGTGACGTGACCCAGGTCGATCTGGCAGGAGAGCAGCACCTTGCCGAAGACGTGGGCGAGCGGCAGCCACAGGTACTGGACGTCGTCCTCGCGCACCAGGCCGGTCCCGGCGATGGCCTTGGCCAGGTACGACCAGTTGCCGTGCGGCAGACGCACGCCCTTGGGGCGGCCGGTGGTGCCGGAGGTGTAGATGAGGGTGGCGAGCCGATCGGCGGTGATCGCCGCGACGCGGTCCCGGACCGCCTCCGGTCGCCGGGCGAGCAGGGTCGTGCCCCGGGCCTCCAGTTCGGCGAGGGTCAGCACCCAGCCCTCGGGGTCGTCCGGGTCGGGTGCGTACCCCTCGGCGTCGACGAGGACGACACGGGCCAGTTCGGGCAGGTGCGCGCGGGACGCCCGGGCCGCGGCGAGGTGTTCGACGTTCTCCACGACCAGCACCCGGCTGCCGGAGTCGGCGACGATGTACGCCGCCTCGGCGGCGGTGGTCTGGGGGTAGACGGTGGTGTTGGCCGCGCCCGCGCACAGGATGCCCAGGTCGACGAGGATCCACTCCACCCGGGTCGCGGACATCAGTGCGACCCGTTCCTCGGGCGCCACGCCCAGGTCGACGAGCCCCGCGGCGATGGCGTACACCCGTTCGGCGGTCTGCCCCCAGGTCAGGGACCGCCACTCGTCGGGCCCCCGACCGGAGGCGGAGGGCACCGGATACCGGTACGCCTCGGCGTCCGGGGTCCGTTCGACGCGGTCCTGGAACAGGTGGGCCACCGAGGGCGGCCGGTTCTCGATCAGGGTCTGGTTGTCGCTCACGACGTCCTCCGGGCCCGCGACAGTGCGTGGTGCGTCCGAACTGTGTGCGGCTGGTGCGGCTGGGGGTGACTGCCTGCTTGACTCACAAGTGACTACCGGGCAGTGATCAGACTAGGACGGACGTTCCCCCTGCGTAAGGGGCCGGACGCGCCGGCCGGTAACGGTTCTCGATCGGTGCGGACACGGCCGGGACCGCCGGGGTCCGGCGAGGTGCGGCCGGTGGACGTGGCGACGGGCCCGCCGCCACGTCACCGTGGCGACGGGCCCGTCGCGGGACGCCGTCGTGCGGGTCAGCTCACTTCTTGGCCTTGCCGCCGTCGTCGCTGGAGAGCACGGCGATGAACGCCTCCTGGGGGACCTCCACGGACCCGACCATCTTCATCCGCTTCTTGCCCTCCTTCTGCTTCTCCAGCAGCTTGCGCTTCCGGGAGATGTCACCGCCGTAGCACTTGGCGAGGACGTCCTTGCGGATGGCGCGGATGGTCTCCCGGGCGATCACCCGGGAGCCGATCGCGGCCTGCACCGGCACCTCGAAGCTCTGCCGCGGGATGAGCTCCCGCAACTTGGCGACCAGCCGGACCCCGTAGGCGTACGCCTGGTCCTTGTGGGTGATCGCCGAGAAGGCGTCCACCTTGTCGCCGTGGAGCAGGATGTCCACCTTGACGAGCTGGGCGGTCTGCTCGCCGGTGGGCTCGTAGTCGAGGGAGGCGTAGCCGCGGGTCTTCGACTTCAGCTGGTCGAAGAAGTCGAAGACGATCTCCGCGAGGGGCAGGGTGTAGCGGATCTCGACCCGGTCCTCCGAGAGGTAGTCCATGCCGAGCATCACACCGCGCCGCGCCTGGCACAGCTCCATGATCGAGCCGATGAACTCGCTGGGCGCGAGGATCGTGGCCCGCACCACCGGCTCGGACACCTCGTCGATCTTGCCCTCGGGGAACTCGCTCGGGTTGGTGACCACGTGCTCGGTGCCGTCCTCCATGGTCACCCGGTAGACCACGTTGGGGGCGGTCGCGATCAGGTCGAGGCCGAACTCCCGCTCCAGCCGCTCCCGGACCACGTCCAGGTGCAGCAGCCCGAGGAAGCCGACGCGGAAGCCGAAGCCCAGCGCGGCGGAGGTCTCCGGCTCGTAGACCAGCGCGGCGTCGTTGAGCTGGAGCTTGTCGAGCGCCTCGCGCAGGTCCGGGTAGTCGGAGCCGTCCAGCGGGTACAGACCGGAGAAGACCATCGGCTTCGGGTCCTTGTAGCCGCCCAGGGCCTCCTCGGCGCCCTTGTGCTGGCTGGTGATGGTGTCACCGACCTTCGACTGCCGGACGTCCTTCACGCCGGTGATCAGATAGCCCACCTCGCCCACGCCCAGCCCGTCCGCGGGCAGCATCTCGGGCGAGCTGACGCCGATCTCCAGCAGCTCGTGGGTGGCACCGGTGGACATCATCCGGATGCGCTCGCGCTTGCTGAGCTGGCCGTCGATGACCCGGACGTAGGTGACGACGCCGCGGTACGAGTCGTAGACCGAGTCGAAGATCATCGCGCGGGCGGGCGCGTCGGCGACGCCGACCGGGTGCGGCACCTCGGCGACGACCCGGTTGAGCAGGGCGTCGACGCCCACCCCGGTCTTCGCCGAGACCTTCAGGACGTCGTCGGGGTCGCAGCCCACCAGGTTCGCCAGTTCCTCGGCGAACTTCTCCGGCTGGGCGGCCGGCAGGTCGATCTTGTTGAGCACCGGGATGATCGTGAGGTCGTTCTCCATCGCCAGGTACAGGTTGGCGAGGGTCTGCGCCTCGATGCCCTGGGCGGCGTCCACCAGCAGGACGGTGCCCTCGCAGGCGGCGAGCGAGCGGGACACCTCGTACGTGAAGTCCACGTGTCCCGGGGTGTCGATCATGTTGAGGATGTGGGTGGTCCCCAGGTCGGGGCCCTCGGTCGGCGCCCAGGGCAGTCGGACCGCCTGGGACTTGATCGTGATGCCGCGCTCCCGCTCGATGTCCATGCGGTCGAGGTACTGGGCGCGCATCTGCCGCTGCTCGACCACCCCGGTGAGCTGGAGCATGCGGTCGGCTAGCGTGGACTTGCCGTGGTCGATGTGCGCGATGATGCAGAAATTGCGGATCAGAGCCGGGGCGGTACGGCTGGGCTCTGGCACATGCTGAGAGGTCGCGGGCACGCAGGGTCCTGTCTCTTGAGGCTTCTCACGCCTCGGCTCGGATCGTTACGTAGCCCCCATCGTCCCATGGGTGGCGGACTGCGGCCGGTTTGGGCCGCCCGCGGGCCGACTGGTAGCCTGGGCCGCTGTGTCTCCTGCCCTCTCGGCCGGGGACACGAGGCGGAACGCCGGAGTCCCGGCGGTCCGCGCGGCACCCCGGTCCGACCGTCCCGTACGGCCCCGGCCCGTGGCGTCACCGACGAAAGACATCACCGGCGCGTGCGGGTCCCGTCCCGTGCTCGCCTCTGAACCTGAAAAGGCTCCTTCGTGGCGAACATCAAGTCCCAGATCAAGCGGATCAAGACCAACGAGAAGGCCCGGCTGCGCAACAAGGCCGTCAAGTCCTCTCTGAAGACCGCGATCCGTCGCACCCGCGAGGCCGTCGCCGCCGGCGACGTCGAGAAGGCCACCGCCGCGCAGCGCGAGGCTTCGCGCAAGCTCGACAAGGCCGTCTCGAAGGGCGTCATCCACAAGAACCAGGCCGCCAACAAGAAGTCGGCCCTGGCTTCCCAGGTCGCCGCCCTCAAGGGCTGAACCGTGCGCGTGGGGCCCGCCCCCACGCCCGGGACCGCGGTACGGACCGGGTCGTGACACCGTCACGCACCCGACCCGCCGCATCGACTTGACGCCGGAGGGGACCCAGCGGGCCCTCTCTTCCGCTCCCGTCCGGCACCTCGAACCGGTACGCGGCCTGCGTTCGCCACGCGGGTACCGGATCACCATCGTGGACCGAGGGCCCCGCACCCCGCCTTCCCCAGGCGCGGTGCGGGGCCCTCGGCGTGCGCGGACGGCTTCTCAGTTCCGGCGGGAGCGGGCCGCCCGGGCGATCGCGACCACGGCCTTCTCCAGGGCGTACTCCGGATCGTCGCCACCGCCCTTGACCCCGGCGTCGGCCTCCGCGACCGCCCGGAGCGCCACCGCCACCCCGTCCGGGGTCCAGCCGCGCATCTGCTGACGGACCCGGTCGATCTTCCACGGCGGCATGCCCAGCTCACGGGCGAGGTCGGCCGGCCGGCCGCCGCGGGCCGAGGAGAGCTTGCCGATCGCCCGGACCCCCTGAGCCAGCGCACTGGTGATCAGCACCGGGGCGACCCCGGTCGACAGGGACCAGCGCAGCGCCTCCAGCGCCTCCGCGGCCCGCCCCTCGACGGCCCGGTCGGCGACCGTGAAGCTGGATGCCTCCGCCCGGCCGGTGTAGTACCGGCCCACGACCGCCTCGTCGATGGTGCCCTCGACGTCCGCGACGAGTTGGGCCGCCGCCGACGCCAACTCCCGCAGATCGCTGCCGATCGCGTCCACCAGCGCCTGGCACGCCTCCGGGGTCGCGGACCGGCCCAGCGCGCGGAACTCGCCGCGGACGAAGGCCAGCCGGTCGGCGGGCTTGGTCATCTTCGGGCAGGCCACCTCTCGGGCGCCGGCCTTGCGTGCCGCGTCCAGGAGCCCCTTGCCCTTGGCCCCGCCGGCGTGCAGCAGCACCAGGGTGATCTCCTCGACGGGCGCACCGAAGTACGCCTTCAGCTCCTTGACGCTGTCGGCGGAGAGGTCCTGGGCGCCGCGGACGACGATGACCTTGCGTTCGGCGAAGAGCGAGGGGCTGGTGAGCTCGGCGAGGGTGCCGGGCTGGAGTTGGTCGGAGGTGAGGTCGCGGACGTCCGTGTCGGCGTCCGCGGCCCGCGCGGCGGCCACCACCTGCTGCACCGCGCGGTCGAGGAGGAGGTCCTCCTGGCCCACGGCGAGCGTGACGGGGGCGAGCGGATCGTCGGTTGCGGTCTTCTTGGCCATCACGCCCAAGCATCCCACGTCCCACTGACGCTCCCCGGCGCACGGCGACGGGCGCCGGTCCGGCGGCGGACGCGGTCAGGGTTCCTCGCGCCAGCCCTCCCACTCGGCCGCGAAGTCGTCGAGGCCCCGCGGGTCGAGCCGGCCCTGGGGGTCCTCGACCACCACCAGCCACTGGGCGTCCTCGGCGTCGTCCTCCCCGGCCAGGGCGTCCCGGACGAGTTGGGGCTCCTCGCGCACCCCGAACCGCTCGGCCAGGGCCTCGGCCGCCTCCTCCGCGGCGTCCCGGTCGGGCAGCACCAGCACGTGTCTCACGTCGCTCACCCGGCCATTGTCCGGCACCGGGGCGGGCCCCCGCGCCGGCGGGGGCCGGTCGCCGTCAGCCCTTGGGCACGACCTGGATGTCGAGGGCGACCTCGATGCTGGGGCCGATCGCCGCGATGCCCCGGGCCAGCATGGTCTGCCAGGTGATGGTGTAGTCGTCGCGGTGCAGTTCGGTGGTGGCCCGGCAGGCGGCCCGGGGTTCGCCCTCCATGCCGTTGCCGAGGCCCAGGTACTCGGTGTCCAGCGTCACCGTGCGCGTCACGCCGTGCAGGGACAGCGCACCCACCAGGTGCCAGCGGCTGCCGCCCCGGTGGACGAACCGGTCGCTGTAGAACTCCAGGGTGGGGAAGCGCTCCACGTCCAGGAAGTCCCCCGACCGCAGGTGGTCGTCCCGCATCTTCACGTTGGTGTCGATGGAGGCCGCGTCGATCACCACGTGCAGGGCGGAGTCCTCCATCCGCTCGCCGATCCGCAGGGCGCCGGCGAAGGTGTTGAACCGGCCGTGGATGCGTGCCAGTCCGATGTGGCGCGCGGTGAAGGCGACGGAGGAGTGGGTCGGATCGATCGTCCAGTCTCCGGCGCCGGGCAGCGCCTGCGGCGGCACCGGCTGGAGCAGCACGTCGCCGACCGGGACGTGGGCGCCCTCCGGGACGGTGGCGCTCCCCCGGTAGGGGGTGTACCCCTCGGACTCGACCACCACGCGGTAGTCGCCCACCGGCACGGTCGCCACGAACTGGCCGAAGGGGTCGGTGCCACCGCTGACGACCGGGCGTCCGACCGCGTCGGTGACCGTCAGCTCCGCGTTCCGCACGGGCTCGTTCACCAGGTCGAGGACCCGGCAGCTCAGGACGCCGGCGGATGGGGGCACCGGGACCGCCGAGACGGGGGAAACCCCTCGTGCGTTCTTACGGTTTCCCAGCCAACGGCCCAGCATGCCCGAAACACCCCATGATCGTATGACGTCACTCGACGTTCAACCGGAAAGGCATTCGACCACCTTCGCTCCTTGCGAAGCAAACTCACCGACCTTCCACACTCTCTTACCCATACCTCCACTTCTCCGGGAAATCCCAGTTCAGACCGGGCTATGTCGCCCGTCTCCACTTTCATCCGACCATTCGCACCGCCTTCCCTCGCGCAATGCTCACGGCTCACGGTCCGGGGCCGGTCGTACTCACCTCCGCCGTGCCGTCCCCGGTGCCGACCACCGCCACCGAACCGTCCCGGTCCGTGCGCAGCACCGTGGCCCCGGCCGCGCGCAGGGCGGTGAGGGTACGGGTCGCCGGATGCCCGTACGGATTGTCCGCGCCGGCCGAGATCAGCGCCAGCCGCGGTCCGGTGCGGGCGAGCAACTCCGGGTCCTGGTGCGCCGACCCGTGGTGGGCCACCTTCACCACGTCCGCCCGGGCCGGGCGGGTGGACAACGGCCCCCGGGCCAGGGCCCGTTGCGCGGGCGGCTCCAGATCGCCCAGCAGCAGCATCCGCAGCCCGCCGCTGCGCACCCACAGGGTCACGCTCGCGTCGTTGGGTTCGAGGGCGACCGTGCCGGCACCGGGCTGCGGCGGCCACAGCACCTCCCAGTCGACCGGCCCGACCCGGCGGCGCTCCCCCGCCACCGCCTGGCGCAGTGGCACCCCCCGGGCGGCGGCGAGCCGCCGCACCGCGGCGGCTTGGGCGGCCGGCTCCGCGAGTCCCGTCGTCTCGATCACGCCCACCTCGCGGCCCCGCAGCACCCCGGGCAGTCCCGCCACGTGGTCGGTGTGGAAGTGCGTGAGCAGGACCGACGGAACGCGGGTGATCCCCAGGCTCCGCAGGCACCGGTCGATGCGCCGGGGGTCGGGCCCCGCGTCCACCACCACGCCGGTGGCCCGCCCCGCCGCGAGGACCAGCCCGTCGCCCTGGCCCACGTCGCACATCACCAGCCGCCACCCGGGCGGCGGCCAGCCCGTGACCCAGCGGGTCAGCGGCACCGGACGCACCACCGCCACCACGGACACCAGCACGCACGCCAACGCCAGCCAGCGGTACCGCAGCGCCCAGCCGGCCAGCGCCACCGCCCCCGGGGCGAGCGCCACCAGGAGCAGCGCCGCGGGCCAGCCGCCGGACCAGGCGATCGACCCGCCCGGCAGCGACGCCCCCGCCCGGGCGACCCCGGCGATCCACTCCACCGGCCACCCGGCGCACCAGGCCAACGCCTCGGCGCACGGCAGCAGGACCCAGGAGAGGGCCAGCGCGCCGAAGCCCAGCACCGTGGCGGGGGCCACCGCGAACTCGGCGAGCAGATTGCACGGCACTCCGACCAGGCTGACCCGCTCGGCGAGCACCGCCACCACCGGAGCGCACACCACCTGCGCCGCAGCGGCGGCGGCCACCGCCTCGGCGAGCCGCCCGGGCACGCCCCGGTCGCGCAGGGCCGCGCTCCACCGCGGCGCCACCGTGAGCAGGGCCCCGGTGGCGAGGACGGAGAGCAGGAATCCGGGGCTGCGGGAGAGCCACGGGTCGTACAGCACCAGCAGGAACACGGCTGCCGCGAGCGCGGGGAGCAGCGAGCGGCGCCGTCCGGTGGCCATCGCCAGCAGGGCGATCCCCCCGCAGGCGGCGGCCCGCACCACGCTGGGTTCCGGCCCGCAGACCACGACGAAGCCGAGGCTCAGCGCCGCGGCCAGCGCCGCCGTGGTGCGCAGCGGGATGCCCAGCCTCGGTGCGAGGCCGCGGCGCTCGGCCGACTGCGCGGTGCCGGGCGGGCCGATCAGCAGCGCCAGCAGGATCACGAAGTTGCCGCCGCTGACCGCCAACAGGTGCGTCAGGTCGGTGGCCTCGAACGCCTCGCGCAGTTCGGGACCGATGCGCGAGGTGTCGCCCACCACCAGCCCGGGCAGCAACGCCCGTGCATCGGGCGAGAGTTGCGCGGTCGCCTCCCGCAGCCCGGCGCGCAGCCGCCCCGCGATCCGCTGCACCGTGCCGGGGCCCGCCACCGGGTGCGGTCCCCCGCTGCCGTCCACCCGCAGCACGGCGGCGACGTCCACGCCGTCCCCGTAGGGGGGCGACAGCCGTGCCGTGGTCCGCAGCCGGCTGGAGGGCAGCACCGCCAGCCAGTGCTCCCGCTCCCGGCCCGCGTCGACGAGGACCAGCACCGGGGTCCGGGTGGCGGTCGTCGCGCCGTCCGGGCCGCGCACCCGGACCACCCGGGCGTCCACCAGGAGCAGGGGCGGCGGTCCCCCGCCCGCCGACCGTTCCCGCGCCGGGCGGGGGTCGGCGGTCACCTCCCACTCCACGGTGGCGGTGGCGTAGCGGGCCGCGAGCTCCGGTACCGGGCCGCGCCGCACGTCCGCCGCGTGCAGGGCGGCCGTGGTGGTGGACGCCGCCAGGCACAGCAGGACCAGCGCACCGGTCGGGTGCCCCCGCCGGGTGCGCGGCGAGCCGCGGCGGCGCAGGGGCAGCAGCAGGACGGCTCCGACGAGTGCGCCGACCGCTACCCGGGCCGGGTGACCGGAGGGTGCCCCCAACGCCCAGGCGGTGGCCGCCCAGACGGTGAGCGCGGCCGGGACCAGGCGCAGGTCGGCGGGGTCCGTCCGGTTCGTCGTCGAGTGGGCCGCCGCGGGGGGCGGTCGACCCGACGAGGGGGCGCGCCCGACCGTCCTCACGGCTGCACCAGGTCCTTGAGGTCCGCGTAGCGGCGTTCGCCGATCCCGGTCACCTCCCGCAGCTGTTCCACGCTCCGGAAGGCGCCGTGCGCCTCGCGGTGGTCGATGATGCGCCGCGCGAGCACCGGGCCCACCCCGGGCAGTGCGTCGAGTTGTTCGGCGGTCGCCGTGTTCAGCGGGACGGGGCCGGTCGGTGCGGTCGGCCCGGAGCCGCCGGGCATGGTGGTGCCCGCGGCGCCCGGTGGCGGTCCGGTCGGGGGCGCGCCGACCACGACCTGCTCGCCGTCGACGAGGACCCGCGCCCGGTTGAGGCCCGTCAGGTCGGCCCCGGGGCGCACGCCGCCGGCGGCGCGGAGCGCGTCCGCGACCCGGGCGCCCACGGGCAGCCGCAGGACGCCCGGTCGTCGGACCTCGCCCCCGACGTCCACCACCACCCGGCGCCCGTGGGGCGTCGCGGAGGCGGCGGGCGCGGTCCGTTCCGGGGGCGCGGGGCCCACCGCCTCGGGGACCCGCACCGGCTGGGGCCGACCGTCCCGGAAGTGGTGGACGGCCAGCCCGACCGCGAGGACCAGCACCACGGTGAGGGCGACGAGCCCGCGCCACTCCAGTGCGCAGCGCGTGCGGAGCCAGAGCGGCAGTCGTTCCCGTACGGACAGTGCGCCGCGGTTCAGGCGTCCGAGGGGCCGGCCGTCCGCAGGGGGCGGGTGCGGTGGTGACGGGTCGCCGGGAGCAGTGCCGGGCATGGTGCCGGAAGGGCCGGAGGGATGGCGGGCGGGCGGTCGAAGGTCCATGCCCTCGACGGTAGGCATTCCCCGTCACTCTCGGTGATCATGAACAAATCCCGGGGATCACCGGCCCGTTGTGGATAACTCCGCCACTCGTTCCAGCGAATCCCCCACGTCCGAGTTGACGTCGAGTCAGTGGATGCGGGTGGCTCAGGCCCCACCGGGCCGTGCGGAGACCACGACCCCCAGCAGCCCGGGCCCGGTGTGCGCCCCGATCACCGCGCCCACCTCGCTGACGGGCACCTCGCCCAGTCCGGGCAGCCGCTCGTGGAGCCGTTCGGCGAGCCCGGCGGCCTTCTCCCCGGCGGCGAGGTGGTGCACCGCGATGTCGACCGGGCCGATGACGCCCGCCCGTTCCACCGCGATCTCCTCCAGCCGGGCGATCGCCCGTGCCGAGGTGCGCACCTTCTCCAGCGGCTCGATCCGCCCGTCGACCAGCTGGAGCAGCGGCTTCACCGCGAGCGCGGAACCGAACAGGGCCTGGGCGGCCCCGATCCGACCGCCCCGCCGCAGGTAGTCCAGGGTGTCCACGGAGAAGTAGGCGGAACTCCCCTCGGCCCGCTTCTGGGCCGCGGCCACCACCTCGTCGATCGAGGCGCCCGCCGCCGCGGCCTGCGCGGCGGCCAGGGCGCAGAACCCCAGGGCCATGGCGATCATCCCGGTGTCGACCACCCGGACCGGTATCGGCGCCGACCGGGCGGCGAGCACGGCCGCGTCGTAGGTGCCGGACAGTTCGGAGGAGAGGTGGAGGGAGACGATGCCCTCGGCCCCCGCTTCGGCGGCCCGCCGGTAGGTGGCGGCGAAGACCTCGGGGGCCGGGCGGGAGGTGGTGACGGGGCGGCGCTTGCGCAGCGCCTCGGCCAGGGACCGGGCGGAGAACTCGGTGCCCTCCTCCCAGGCACGGTCCCCGATGACCACCGTCAGCGGCACTAGGACGATGTCGTGCTGTCGCACCGCCCGCTCCGGCAGGTAGGCCGTGGAATCGGTGACGATGGCGACATGGCGGGACATGGCTTGGAGGTTACCCGCCCCGGCGGGAGCACGGCAGGCCGGGCCGGGGGCGGCCGGCCGCCCCCGTTCGCCGACGGGGCCCGTCCCGCTCATGACGGAGCGGGCTCAGGTGGTGCTCTCGGGCCGGGGCTGCTTCTTCTCCCAGGGACGGCTGGGCTGCGGGCCGGTCGGAGCGATGGCGGGGCGGGAGGAGGCCTGCTGCTGCTCCTCGGGGCGGGGCTCGCGCCGGACGGGCTCGGGCTCCGGCGCGGCGGGGGGCTCGGACCAGGAGAACGGGGCGTCCGCGGCGGGCGCGCTGGTCCAGTGTCGCAGCGCGTCCGACTCCATGCCGATCTGCTGGCTGAGGGTGTCGAGGTCGTCGTGGGCGAAGCGGTGGGCCCGTTCCCGAGCGGCCCAGCGCAGGGCGTCGGCGGATTCGGTGATCTGGTCGGTGCGCCGGCGCAGTTCGGGGAGCACGGTGGTGAGCTGGGTGCGGTCGGGCTCGGCCTCCAGCCGCTTCAGCTCGCGGTCCAACTCCTGCCCGTGCACGCTCAGCCGCTCGAAGAGGGCCAGGGACTCCTTGAGGGACTCGTCCTCGGCGACGCCGGCCTGGAGGGCGTCCTGGGTGACGCGCATGGAGGTGCGCAGGGTGAGCCGGAGCTGGGCCAACTCGCCGGCCGGACCCACCTGGGTGTAGGTCTTGGCCTTGAGGGTGGTGTCCTCGACCCGGCGGCGGGCCTGGTGGATGGTGCGGTCCACGCTGCGCTTCGCCGCACCGACCACCTTGACCGCCGCGTAGCCGCCCACGGCGACGAAGAGCACCACGAGCAGCAGGGCGATCAGCAGTTCCATATGAGTCCTCTCCCCGGTCCTCTCCTGCTCTACCACGGTAAACGCAAAAGGCCCGTTCGGGAGTTCCCCCGCGCCCCGACTCCGCCGCGCACGTCCCCTAGGGGAGTTTCCCGGAGTCCGGCGCGGGCGGCTCCGGGGAGGAATCCCTCCCCGGAGCCGCCCGGCGGCCGTACCGGCTCAGGCGGGCACGATGTTGACCAGCTTGGGGGCCCGGACGACGACCTTGCGCACGTCGGCACCGCCGAGTGCGTCCCGCACCTTCGCGTCCGCCAGGGCCAGGCGTTCCAGCTCCTCGTCGGAGACGTCCGGGGCGACCTCCAGCCGGGCCTTGACCTTGCCCTTGACCTGCACCACGCAGGTGACGGTCTCGTCCACCAGGTGGGCGGGGTCGGCCACCGGGAAGTCCCGGTGCACCACGGAGTCGGTGTGGCCCAGCCGGCGCCACAGCTCCTCGGCGACGTGCGGGGCCAGCGGGGCGATCAGCAGCACCAGGGGCTCGGCCACCGCGCGCGGGAGCGGTCCGCCGGTCCGGGTGAGGAGGTTGTTCAGCTCGGTGATCTTGGCGATGGCGGTGTTGAAGCGCAGGCCCTCCAGGTCCTGGCGCACCCCCTCGATCGTCTTGTGCAGGGCGCGCAGGACGTCCTCGGCGGGGGCGTCCCCGGTGACGGTGACCTCGCCGGTGGCCTCGTCCACGACGTTGCGCCACAGCCGCTGGAGCAGCCGGTACTGACCGACGACGGCACGCGTGTCCCAGGGGCGGGAGACGTCCAGCGGGCCCATCGCCATCTCGTACAGGCGCAGGGTGTCGGCGCCGTACTCAGCGCAGATCTCGTCCGGGGTGACCGCGTTCTTCAGGGACTTGCCCATCTTGCCCAGCAGTCGGCTGACCTTCTCGCCCCGGTGGAAGAACTCGCCGTCGCGCTCCTCGACCTCGGCGGCGGCCACCGCGATGCCCCGGGCGTCGCGGTAGACGTACGCCTGGATCATGCCCTGGTTGAACAGCTTGTGGAACGGTTCGGGCGAGGAGACGTGGCCCAGGTCGTACAGGACCTTCGACCAGAAGCGTGCGTACAGCAGGTGCAGGACCGCGTGTTCGGCGCCGCCGACGTACAGGTCAACGCCGCCGGTGGGCGCGCCCTCGCGCGGGGACATCCAGTAGCGGTCGATGTCGGGGGCGACCAGCTGCCGGTCGTTGTGCGGGTCGAGGTAGCGCAGCTCGTACCAGCAGGAACCGGCCCAGTTGGGCATGGTGTTGGTCTCGCGGCGGTAGCGGCGCGGGCCGTCGCCCAGGTCCAGGGTGACGTTGACCCAGTCGGCGTTGCGGGACAGCGGGGTCTCGGGCTGGGTGTCGGCGTCGTCCGGGTCGAAGGTGCGCGGCGAGTAGTCCTCGACCTCGGGCAGTTCCAGCGGGAGCATCGACTCGGGCAGCGGGTGGGCGACGCCGTCCTCGTCGTAGACGATCGGGAAGGGCTCGCCCCAGTAGCGCTGGCGGCTGAATAGCCAGTCGCGCAGCCGGAAGCTGACGGTGCCCTCGCCGATGCCCCGGCGGGCCAGCCACTCGGTGATGCGGGCCTTGGCGTCGACGACGCCCAGGCCGTCCAGGGAGACGCCCTCACCCGTGGAGTTGACGAGCTTCGCGTCGTAGGAGGCGAAGGCGTCGTCCCAGGTGGCGGGGTCGGTGCCGCGGTCGTCATCGGGTTCGACGACGCAGCGCATCGGCAGTTCGAAGGCGCGGGCGAAGGCGAAGTCGCGGGAGTCGTGCGCGGGCACGGCCATGATGGCGCCGGTGCCGTAGCCCATCAGGACGTAGTCGGCGATGAAGACGGGGACCTGCTCGCCGCTGACCGGGTTGGTCGCCCGGGCTCCCGTGAAGACGCCCGTCTTCTCCTTGGCGTCGGCCTGGCGTTCCACGTCGGACTTGGCGGCGGCCTGCTTGCGGTAGGCGGCGACGGCCTCGGCGGGGGTGGCGTGGCCGCCGGTCCAGGCCTCGCGGGTGCCCTCGGGCCAGGCGGCCGGGACGATCCGGTCGACCAGGTCGTGCTCGGGCGCCAGGACCATGTAGGTGGCGCCGAACAGGGTGTCCTGACGCGTCGTGAAGACGGTGATGACCTCGGCGCCGGGCACCGCCTCGGGCGTGCCGGAGACGGCGCCGGTGACGGCCGCCGCCGCGGCGCCGTCGACCGCGACCGGGAAGTCCACCCGGGCGCCCTCGGAGCGGCCGATCCAGTTGCGCTGCTGGAGCTTGATGGCCTCGGGCCAGTCCAAGCCGTCCAGGTCGTCCAGGAGGCGGTCGGCGTAGGCCGTGATGCGCATGTTCCACTGGCGCAGCTTGGCCTTGAAGACCGGGAAGTTGCCGCGCTCGGAGCGGCCGTCCGCGGTGACCTCCTCGTTGGCCAGCACGGTGCCGAGCCCGGGGGCCCAGTTGACGGGCGCCTCGGAGGTGTAGGCCAGGCGGTACTCGCCCAGCACGTCGGAGCGCTCCTTGGCGCTCAGCTCGTGCCAGGCCCGGGCGGTGCCCGGCACGGCGCGCTCACCGGACGCGAACTGGGCGACCAGGTCCTCGATGGGGCGGGCCCGGTCGGCCTCCTCGTCGTACCAGGAGTTGAAGATCTGGAGGAAGATCCACTGCGTCCACCGGTAGTACCCGGGGTCGATGGTGGCGATCGAGCGCCGCTGGTCGTGGCCAAGGCCCAGCCGGCGCAGCTGCCGCTTCATGTTGTCCATGGCGGCTTCGGTGGAGATCCGGGGATGGGTTCCGGTGGCGATCGCGTGCTGCTCGGCGGGCAGGCCGAAGGCGTCGAAGCCCAGGGTGTGCAGGACGTTGTGCCCGGTCATCCGCTGGTAGCGGGCGTACACGTCGGTGGCGATGTACCCCAGGGGGTGGCCCACGTGCAGCCCGGCACCCGAGGGGTACGGGAACATGTCCATGATGAACTTCTTGGGACGGGCCACCACGGCCGGGTCGCCCGCGAGGTCGCCGCTCGGGTTGGGCGCCTGGTAGGTGCCCTCCGCCTCCCAGACGTCCTGCCACCGTGCCTCGATGGCGGTGGCCAGGGTCGCCGTGTAGCGGTGCGGGGCCACGGCCTCCGCGGCGCTGTCCGCGGCGGCGGGGGAAGAATTCGTCTCGCTCATGGTCCCTACAAGCTCCATCGATCGTCATCTGCCTGCGGTCGTCGACCCGTTCGCCCGGTGGCGACGAGGTCCGGAAACGAAAAAACCCCTCGCACAGGAGGGGGAGCCGCGCCGATGCCGACCGGACTCGCGGCCTGCGGTCCCCCGAGGCGGCCCGGTCGGGTCCTCAGGTGTCCGCCGTCGTCCGTCAGGGTCCGGTCGGTACTGATCAGCGCGGCCCGCTAAGCAGAAGGCCTACGGCACGCATGGCGCCAGAATACCCCAGGGGTCAGGGCCCCCGCGACGCGCCCCGGGGGCTGCGATTACCGTGCGTACCCCTCCTTAACGGGACAACATCCGGGGCGGATCGCACCGCAGCGCGAAGCAATGGCCAAAACTCCATACTCAGCGCTCTGACCTCGACCTAGAGTGCCGCAGCGGGACCACCGTGCCGCGCCTTTGGGAGTCGCCCCATGAACCCCCACCACCCCAGACCCCTCCGGAGTCCCCGGGGCCACCGAGCGCCCCGCGGGCGCGGGCGGCGCCCCCGGCGCGCCGGCACCCCGGACGGACGGGCGCGCCGGACCCGGCGGCTCCTCGGAGCGGCAGGAACGGTCCTCCTGCTGCCGCTGCCCGTGGTCCTCGGCGGCGACGGGCTGAGGGACTTCGTCGACCACTGCGCGGGGGTGCTCGCCCTGGTCTCGCTCACCTGCTCGGTCGGCTGGGGGCTGCTCGCCTCCGACCGCCTCCTGCTGAGCCCCCGTCAACGGCTGCTGGCCCAGGCCGTCCACCGGACGACGGCGGTGGGGGCGCTCGCCTTCCTGCTGCTGCACCTCACCGTCAAGCTCGTCCTGGACCGCACCACCCCGCTGGCCGCGCTGGTCCCCTTCGGCCGCGGTTTCACCGGCTCCGCCGGACTGATCGGGCTGGGGTCGCTGGCCGCGCTGCTGATGCTGGTCGCGGGCCTCACCGGTGCCCTGCGCGGCGCCTTCGCCTCCCCCGCCCCGGTGGCGGCCCGCTGGCGCTCGGTGCACGCGCTCGCCTACCCCGCCTGGTGCGCGGCGCTGCTGCACGGACTGCACGCCGGACGGCCCCCCGCGGGCTGGGTGACGCTCCTGTACGGGCTCTGCCTGCTGGGGGTGCTCGCCCTGCTCGGGCTGCGCGCGGCGCCGCCCTCGGTGCGCCGCCGGGCCGCCGAGCGGTTGCTGGCCGCGCTGGCGCCCCCGCCCGTCGAGGCACCGGCCCCCGCCGCCGTACCGCCCCCGCCGACCGTGCCGCCGCGCACCCCGCCCCCCGTCGACCGGTGGCCGACGGCCCCGCGCCCGCCCGCCCCGTCGACGCCCGTCGCGGAACCCGCCGTCCACCACGGGGGCGAGCCCCATCTGCGTCCGCACCCGGCCGTGGAGTACGCCCCGGCGGTGGACCCGGACGGCACCGCGGGCGCCGACGTCTCCCGGGCCGTCGCCGGAGGCGGGCAGTGAGCGCCGGCGTCACCTCGCTGCCCGAGGTGCCCGAGGTCAGGGCGGCCGGGGTGCCCCGGCTCACGGCCGGCTTCGACCTGGCCGAACGGCTCGACCTCGCCGGCCATCTGGTGGTGCACGGCCCGCTGCCCCCGCTGAGCGGCGAACGGCTGGCCGCGCTCGCCGAGGGGATCGCCCTGCGCGGACGCGGCGGAGCCGGCTTCCCGTTCGCGCGCAAGCTGCGTGCGGTGGCCGACGCGGCGGTCCGCCGGGGGGTGCGCCCCGTGGTCGTGGTCAACGGCAGCGAGGACGAGCCCGCCTGCCGCAAGGACACCGTCCTGCTCAACCGTGCCCCGCACCTGGTCCTGGACGGCGCGCTGCTGGCCGCCGAGGCCCTCGGTGCGCGCACCCTGGTGGTCGGGGTGACCCGGGACTCGACCCGGCGGTCGACGGAGCGGGCCCTCGACGAGCGCGGCCTGGCCGACCGGCGCGGGGCGGGGCTGCGCGCCCGGGTGCAGCGCAATCCGCACCGGATGGTCACCGGCGAGTCCTCCGCGCTGATCCGCTCGATCGACGGCGGGCCGGCCAAGCCCCCGGGGCGCAAGGTGCGGGCCGCGGAGACCGGGGTCGGCGGGGCGCCCACCCTGCTGTCCAACGCGGAGACCTTCGCCCAACTCGCCGTGGCGGCCCGGACCGGCGTCGACCGCTACCGCTCCACCGGGGTCCCCGACGAACCGGGCACGGTCCTGCTGACCCTGTCCGGTGCGGTGGCCCGGCCCCTGGTGCTGGAGGCGCCCTCCGGGGTGCCGCTGCGGTACGCGCTCCAGCTCGCCGGGGCGCCCGCCGACCCGCAGGGGGTGCTGACCGGGGGCTACCACGGCCGGTGGCTGGATCCGGCCGCGGCCCACGGGGCGGTGGTCTCCCGGGCCGCCCTGGAGCGGGTGGGCGGCCGGTTGGGGGCCGGGGCCGTGCTGCCGCTCGCCCGGGACACCTGCCCGCTGGGCGAGGCGCTCCCGGTGGCCCGTTGGCTGGCCGGGGAGAGCGCCGGGCAGTGCGGGCCCTGTCACCGGGGGCTGCCGGCCGCGGCCCGGGGCCTGGAGGAGGTGCTCACGGGCGGCGGACCGCCCGCCCTGGAGGCCCTGCGGCAGATCACGGACGCCGTACGGGGGCGGGGGGCCTGTCGGCACCCGGACGGCTCGGCCGACTTCGTCGAATCGGCGCTCGTCGCCTTCGCGGACGACCTGGCCGCGCACGTGCTGGGCGGTGGCTGCGGCCGTCCGGTGCGGGCGGTGCTACCGCTGGGGACGGGCGGGACGGGAGCGGTCGACGGGGACGCGGGCGAGGCCAGCGGGCGGGTGCTGACCGTCGACTGGACGCTGTGCGAGGGGCACCGCCTGTGCGCCGACATCGTGCCCGAGCTGCTCCCGATCGGGCCGGACGGCTATCCCTCGGTCGCCGAGGTCCCGGTGCCGCACCGGTCGCTGGCCGACGCCGAGCGGGCGGTGCGCCGGTGCCCCGCGCTCGCCCTGCGGTTGGAGGCCGATCCACGGCACGCCGCCGGGCCGGAGGCACCGGGCCGGGGCCGTCGGGCCCTGCGCCGCGGCCGGGGGTGACGCCGGCGGAGGCGCGCGGAAAGCGGAAGGTCCCGCCCGGACGACCGGGCGGGACCTTCCGCTTCGAATTCTTGTGGAGCTAAGGAGAATTGAACTCCTGACCTCCTGCATGCCATGCAGGCGCTCTACCAACTGAGCTATAGCCCCGTGCTGTGCGCTTCCGGGTTTCCCCGGCGGCGACGCCAACATTAACGCCCCCTCCGGCCGTTCACCAAATCCGTTCCGGGAGCCCGTCCGGCGCCCGACGGCGGGCTCCGGTTCAGGCCGTGGCGAACGAGTAGAAGCGCTTGAGGGCGCAGTGCTCGTCCAGCAGCCGACCGTAGATCGGCTCCCCCTCCAGCTCCCGGTAGGTCTCGATGGGGTCGCCCTTGATGATCAGCGCCCGGGCGCACTCCTCGCACCAGTACTGGTAGTCGGAGTGGGCGGGCTCCATGTCCCGGACGATGGGCGTGCCGCTGCCGCACCAGTCGCACTTACGCCTGTGTGCACCCATCGCTCAGCTCCGGGGACGGCGGGGGCGGACCGGACCCGACGCGCCGGGCACGGCGTGCGCCCGGACGGGCGGCGCGGACGGGGTCGGACGGTCGGGACGGGACCCCGTGCGGAGCCCTCGGCGGGTGCGGCCCCCGTGGGGCACCCCCCGGACGAGGAGGCGGTCGCCCCCCTCGCGGATGCTCGAAGGCATCGCTTCTCCCTCCCGTCGGGCCGCGTCCCCAGCCGGCCCGTCGATTCTGCCACGCAAGGGCCGCCACGGTCAGCGACGACCGCGTACCGGTCCGGACACGGTCAGCGCCCGCCGCCGGCGCCACGCCCACCCGCGGCCGGAGCGGCGGCCCCCGGGCACGGGGACGTTCCGCGGCGGAGCGGGAACGAGAAAGGTGACCTGCCCCCGCTCGTGCGAGAACAGATCACCTTCGTCTGTGGAGCTAAGGAGAATTGAACTCCTGACCTCCTGCATGCCATGCAGGCGCTCTACCAACTGAGCTATAGCCCCGTGCGTTCTTCCCGCCCGGCGGGCTGAACAAGAAGAACTTTAGCCTGCGAGCGGCCGGAAAGTGAAATCCGCGTCCGCGGGTGCCGGCTCCGGCCGCACGGCGGTCTCAGTCGTCGTCGCCCAGGACCGGCTCGGGCAGGGTGCCCGCGTTGTGCTCCAGCAGACGCCAGCCGCGGGCGCCCCGGCCGAGCACCGACCAGCAGCAGTTGGAGAGGCCGCCCAGGCTCTCCCAGTGGTGGGAGTCGAGGCCCAGCAGGCGCCCGATGGTGGTGCGGATGGTGCCGCCGTGGCTGACGACGACCAACGTGCCCTCCTCGGGCAGCTTGTCGGCGTGGGCGAGGACCACGGGCGCCGCACGGTCGGCGACCTCGCTCTCCAGTTCGCCGCCGCCCCTGCGGATCGGCTCGCCGCGCTTCCACGCCGCGTACTCGTCGCCGTACCGCTCGATGATCTCGTCGTGGGTGAGGCCCTGCCAGACGCCCGCGTAGGTCTCCCGCAGGTTCTCGTCGTGGGTGACCGTCAGCCCGGTGAGCGCGGCCAGTTCGGCGGCCGTGCCGGCGGCCCGCTTCAGGTCCGAGGAGACGATCGCGTCCGGGTTCAGCGAGGCGAGCAACCGGGCCGCGCGGCGGGCCTGGAGGACGCCCGTCCCGGTGAGCTCGATGTCGCTGGTGCCCTGGAAGCGGCGGGCCAGGTTCCAGGAGGTCTGACCGTGCCGCCACAGGATGATGCGGCGGCTGCTCCCGGACTCGGAGAACGGCTTGAGGTCGGTGCGGCTGGAGGCGCTCATCGCAGTTCCCCGCCCAGCTCGCGCAGTTCGCCGGCCTCCTCGGCGGCCTGCTGGCGCTGCGCGTGCTCGGCGCCCTTGCCCCGGGTGGCCCGTGCCTCGGCGGGCAGCTCGATCTCGGGGCAGTCCTTCCAGAGCCGCTCCAGGGCGTAGAAGACGCGCTCCTCGCTGTGCTGCACGTGGACCACGATGTCGACGTAGTCGAGGAGGATCCAGCGCGACTCGCGGTCGCCCTCCCGGCGGACGGGCTTGGCGCCCAACTCCTTGGCGAGCCGTTCCTCGATCTCGTCGACGATCGCCTTGACCTGGCGGTCGTTGGGGGCGGACGCCAACAGGAAGGCGTCCGTGATCGCCAGGACGTCGCTGACGTCGTAGGCGAGGATGTCGTGCGCGAGCTTGTCGGCCGCCGCCTGGGCGGCGGCGGAGATCAGCTCTAGGGAACGGTCCGTAGCGGTCACTGCGCGGCTTTCGTCGGTCGGTCAGTACCCCTCCAGGGTCTCACGGTCGGTTGACCGCGGACCAAACGATTACCGTGCGCGACCGCCGCGGTGGGCCGGCCGGGGCCACCGGCGCTACGGCGACTTCGGCGCGTAGTCCCGACCGAGGGTGACCTCGATCTGGGCGTTGCCCTCGACGGTGCCCTGCACGACGGCGGACGCGGGCAGGCCGAGGGTCTTGGCGACCTCGCCCGCCTCCTGGCGGTGCTCGGCGTCCGCGTGGACGACCCGGGTGGTCGGGGCGGCGCCGTGCTTGCCGCCGTCGACGACGGTGTAGCCGCCGTTGACCAGGACGACCCGGGCGGACTCGACGCTCTCGTCGCCGTCCGCACCACTGGCGTCCCGGACGCCGACCCGGATCGCGTCGCCCTCGGCCGGGGCCTTGACGGTGCCGCCGAGCAGCGGCTTGACCACGGTCTCGGTGGCCTCGTCGGCGAGCGCGCCGCCGGACGCGACGGGGAGCAGCGCGGTCGTGTAGTCGCCGCCCTTGGCGCGGTCGGAGAGCCTGGCGAGGAAGGCGCCGAGGTCCTGTTCGGTCAGGGACGGGTCGAGGATCTGGGCGAGCGACTGAACCGTGACGGTGGCGGCCTCGGCGTCGGAGGACAGCTTGCGCAGGACGGCCTGCACGACCTGGCCGAAACGGGCGAGTTGGGCGTCCTGGGCCTCGCCGGGGGCGCGGTGGGTGGCGTAGGCGACGGCCATGGGACCGCTGAGGGTCTGCCGTTCGCCGCGCCGGACGAGCGGGGCCCGTCCCTTGGCCGCCTTCTCGGCGGGGACGTCGACGTCGGTGTCCACCTCGATGCTGCCGACGAGTTCGACCAGGTTGTTCAGGTAAGGGGTGTCGAGGCGCCAGGTGCCTTCGATGCGGGTGCCCAGCAGGGTGTCCACCGCGGTGCGGGTGCCGGTGGAGCCGTCGTCGTCCACGGACTTGGCGAGGGTGGTGGAGGTGCCGTCCTCGGTGGCGACCCCGAGGGTGTTGGGCAGCAGGATGGTGCTGCCCTGCTCGGTGGTCGTGTTGTCCACCAGGAGCGCGGTGGAGGTGCCGCCCTGCTTGGTGTGGTGCAGGTGGACCAGGACGACGTCGCGCTTCTGGGGACCGGTGGCGGCGGGTCCCGCCGGGCCCTCGTCGCCAGAGAGGCCGGGCAACTTGCCGGCGAACCCCAGGTAGCCGAGGACGCCGACCGCGACCAGGGCGAGCACCACGCCCAGGGCCACGAGCCGGCCGCGGGCGCGGCGCTTGGCCTCCTCGCGGCGCTCGGTGCGGTTCTCGGTGAAGGCGAGCCAGTCGATGACGTCCTCGGGGTCGCCGTCCGGCTCCTCGCCGAAGGAGAACTGCTCGGTGCCGGGGGCGCGGGGCGGGTCCGCGGGACCGGCCCCGGCGGGCTCCGCGCCGAGGTGCTCGGGCCCGGGCGGGGGGCCCTGCGCCGGGACGTGGGCGGTCAGCCCGACGGCGGCCCCGTCGTGGAACGGGCCGGGGTCCTGCGCCGGCACCGGCTCGTGGGGCGGGTAGGCGTCGTACGGGACGCCGGTTCCGTATCCGGCGGCCGGCGTGGTTCCGTGAGCGCCGTACCCGTGGCCCTGTGGGTCGGGGTAGCCGTGTCCGCCGGGGTCCGGGACCGCTCCCGGGTGGGGCTGGTCGTAGGCGCCGGCGTGGCCGGGCGCCGGGTACTCCTGCGGGTAGTGCGCCGGGTACTCCTGGGGGAGGCCGTACCCGTACCCCTGCTGGGGGGCGAACGACTGCTGCTCGTACGCGTGGGGGTGCTGGGGGGTGCCGTAGGCGTCGGTCGGGTCCTGGCGGGAGGGGAACGGAGCCGGTGCGGCCTGCTGGTAGACGGGACGGCCGTACTCGTCGTAGCCCGCCAGTTCGTAGGCGGCGAAGCCCTCGCCCCCTTCGGAGGCGTCGGCGGGGCGGGGGGCACCGGAGCCCGAGTACGTCCCGCCCGGGTATCCGTCGTCACGATCGTCTCGGCCGTTCACAGCTGCCCCTCCCGGCTCAGTCGCCGCGGTACAGGTCGCGCTTGTCGATGTAGCGCACCACTCCGTCCGGTACCAGGTACCAGACCGGGGCGCCCGCCGAGACCCTCGCCCGACAGTCGGTGGACGAGATGGCGAGGGCGGGGACCTCCACGAAGGAGACGCCTCCGGCAGGAAGTCCGGGGTCCGCGAGGGTGTGGCCGGGACGGGTGACCCCGATGAAGTGTGCCAGGGAGAACAACTCTTCCGTGTACCGCCAGGTGAGGATCTGGGCGAGCGCGTCGGCACCGGTGATGAAGAAGAGGTCCGTGTCCGGGTTGAGGGCTTTGAGGTCACGGAGGGTGTCCGTGGTGTAGGTGGGGCCGCCGCGGTCGATGTCGATGCGGCTGACGGAGAACTGCGGGTTCTCCGCGGTGGCGATGACCGTCATCAGATAGCGGTCCTCGGCGGGCGAGACCCGGGCCTCGCTCTTCTGCCAGGGCTGCCCGGTCGGGACGAAGACGACCTCGTCGAGGTGGAACTGGGCGGCGACCTCGCTGGCCGCCACCAGGTGCCCGTGGTGGATCGGGTCAAACGTTCCGCCCATGACCCCGAGACGGCGCTTGCCGTGGTTCGTCCGGCCGGTAGGCATGTCCTGATCTCCCATGCGTGCAGACCCTACCGGCCCGTACTGCGGGCTCGAACGGCCGGCCGGACGTGCGTGCGGCGGCGTCCGGCCGTCGGTGGCGCAGCGGGCCGGCGGTCGGGTCGTGCGCGGGCGTCAGCGGTCCCGGTTGAAACGGGTGGTGATCCAGAGCAGCAGGAGCAGGACGAGGAGTGCGCCGCCACCCGTGACGTACGGGCTGATGCTCGCGTAGGGGCCGTGGTGCTCGCCGCCCGAGGCCAGGTTGACCAGCGGGGCCGCGGTGCTGTGCAGACTCATCTTCGGAGGACCTATCCGGAGGGGGAACGGGCTGGAGACGGGGTGCCTCCGGGGCCATCGTAAGCGTGGGGTAAAGCTGAGTCGCGGGAGGGCCGTGATTACGGGGGTTCGGGCGCCGCCGGATCCGTCACGCGGTGTCACCCCCCGGGGCCCGACGGCGGATCGACCGGTTCCGGGACGTCCGGGAACCCGGGCGGGCGGACGTGCGTTTTCACCGGTGACACACGCACGGGGCTCGACAGGGGGGCGCGATGACGGACGGTACCGGCAAGGACGACGGACGGGCGGCGGACGGCGGTGCTGCGGAGGGGAGTTCGCCCCGGCGCACCCGACGACAGTTCCCGGGCATCTCGTCCCGGGCCTACGAACACCCCGCGGACCGCTCGGCGCTGGTGGCGCTGCGCAAGCTCAGCGGCTTCGACACGGTCTTCAAGGCGCTGAGTTCGCTGCTGCCCGAGCGCAGCCTGCGCCTGCTGTTCCTGTCGGACTCGGTACGGGTCTGCGACGTCCAGTTCCCGCACCTCAACGACATGCTGCGGGACGCCTGTCACATCCTGGACCTGGAGAAGGTCCCCTCGATGTACGTCAGCCAGGACCCCAAGCCGAACGCGATGTGCATCGGCCTGGACGAGCCCATCATCGTGGTGACCACGGGTCTGGTGGAGCTGCTCGACGAGGAGGAGATGCGGGCGGTCGTCGGCCACGAGGTCGGGCACGCCCTGTCGGGCCACGCGGTGTACCGCACGATCCTGCTGTTCCTGACGAACCTGGCGCTGCGGGTGGCGTGGATTCCGCTCGGGAACGTCGCGGTCATGGCGATCGTGACGGCGCTGCGGGAGTGGTTCCGCAAGTCCGAGCTGTCGGCGGACCGGGCCGGGCTGTTGGTGGGCCAGGACCTCCAGGCGTCCCTGCGGGGCCTGATGAAGATCGCGGGCGGCAACCACCTGCACCAGATGAACGTGGACGCGTTCCTGGCCCAGGCCGAGGAGTACGAGCGCGGCGGCGACCTGCGGGATTCCGTCCTCAAGATCCTGAACGTGCTGCCCCGCTCGCACCCCTTCACCACCGTGCGGGCCGCCGAGCTGAAGCGGTGGGCCGAGTCCCGGGACCACCAGCGGCTGATGGACGGCCACTACCCGCGGCGCGACGAGGACCAGGACGCCTCGGTCACGGACTCCCTGCGCCAGTCCGCGGCCTCCTACGCCAGCGACGTCCGCGGGTCGAAGGATCCGCTGATGAAGCTGGTCACCGACATCGCGGGCGGGGCGGGCGAGCTCGGCGGGCGGGTGCGCAGCAGGTTCGGCGGCTTCGGCTCCGGCCGGGACGCGGGGGCTCCGCCCGCGGGCGGTGACGCGCCCGCGGGGCCCCCGGGCGGGTCCGGGGGCTGACCGGCTCAGCCGGCTCGGGCGGCCTGCGGCTGGGCGCCGGGGGCCAGCGTTCCGCAGGGGTGGCTGGCGCCGTCCGCGGCATAGGGGTCGGTGGCCCGGGGCGGTCCCCCGGCCGGGGGGCTGCCCGCGAGCAGGGGCCGCAGCCGGTCCGCCCAGCCCGCTGCGCAGGCCAGCGGGCCGGCCTGGGTGTGCGAGGTCACCACCTCGGCCCGGTGCTGCCGGAGGTCCTCGCGGTCGAAGCGGAACAGCAGCGCGCGGCGGACGGTGAACAGGGCCGCCCGGGTCGTCCCGCCCCGGGCGGGACGCAGCGCGTAGACGAAGGTGTGGTCGCTGGTGACCTCCAGGGTGCCGGAGTCCGCCTCGGAGACCCGCAGGGTGCCCTCGACCCGTACCCGGGGCTCGGCGAGGGCCACCCGCGCCGGGTCGAAGCGGACCAGCCAACCGGTCGCGGAGTGCAGCCCGTCGGCGGCCGGTCGTTCGACGCTCCGGTCGAACTGGGCGTACTGGTCGGAGTCGATCAGGACGCGCACCGGCCGCACGGCGTCTCCGGTGAGCACCTCCGGGTCGACGGACGACCTCACCAGGTACTCCTTGGCGATGACCAGGGCGGCTTCGACCTGGCCGACCGAGAAGTGCGTGGTGCGGCTGCGCAGCGGGAGGACGATGCCCTTGGCGCCGATCCGGAACTGGTCGGCGGGGCTGCGCGCGTACAGCTCGGCCGGGGAACCACCGGGCACGGGCGCCACCGGGGCCAGGGGGATCACGGTCATCCGCAGCGGTGCGGCCCGCTGTGCGGGGTACCGTTCGGGCGGTTGGCGGAAGCCCAGGTAGACGGCGGTCACGAAGGCGACCGCGATCGTCACCACCAGGGTGAGCGCCTGCCAGGACGTGCCGCGGCGGCGCGGCGGGGGTGCCCGGCGCACGGCGGGGGTGTGGTCGGTGATCCGCTCCTCGGCGGAGAACTCCTGGAGCCGGGCAGCGCGGACGAACGACTCGTCGAAGACGACGGATCGGTACTCGTCATCGCCCGGGGCGCCCTCGGGTGTCCCCTGCGGTGGGTTTCCTGGCCCGCCCATACCTTCAGGGTGGGTCAGGGCGGCGTTCCGTAAACGCGGTGCCGCGCCGCGAGTTCACCTCCCCGGCCGAGCCGGCCGGAACCCTACGGTGTCAGGGGGGGTGCGGCACGGTCACGAGCGGGGGCGGGGAGGATGCGGCCGCTCCGGGGGTGCGCGCCGGCTGGCTCCGCTCCCACTCGGTGGAGCTGGGGCGCGGGGCGGGGTCCTGCCGACCGCCGGCGGCCCCCCGGTAGACGGCGGCGAAGGCCAGGGCGACCATGCCGAGCCCCATCACCAGGGCGAGGACCCAGGCCAGCCGCCGGGGCCAGCGGGCGTGGCCCATGAAGGCGTCGCTGCGGCCGTAGGACTCCTCCAGCACGTCCCGGGCGTACCGGTCGTCGGGGTCGAAGTCGCGGCCTTGGCCGAAAACCTCCCGTGCAAGGGCGTGTTCCTCGTCACCGAAGTCGTCGGCCGCACCACGGGACCCGGGACGGCCCTCCGCGTCGGAGCGGGCTTCGGCCGCCGCCAGCAGGCGTTCCTCGGCGCTGGGTTCCCGCACCCGGGCGGCCCGGACGAAGTCCTCGTCGAACACCACGGAGGCGAACTCACCGTCCGCACCTCCGTGGTCGCGGTCGTCGGGCTGGCCGCCGTCCGGCGGCGTGCCCCCCACGTCCTCCGGCACGCCCCCAGGGTAGCCCCGAAAGGGCGATCCGGGCAGACTGTCCGATCGATCCCGGGCGCCCGGGACGGCCGCGCGGGGCACGGCCGTCCGGGGGACGGGAGGGGCGCGGGACGCCCCGCGGGTCAGCCGCGGGTGTGGCCGTCGCCCGTGACGATGTACTTGGTGCTGGTGAGCTCCGGCAGGCCCATGGGGCCGCGGGCGTGCAGCTTCTGGGTGGAGATGCCGATCTCGGCGCCGAAGCCGAACTGCCCGCCGTCGGTGAACCGGGTGGAGGCGTTGACCGCGACCGTGGTGGAGTCCACCAATTGGGTGAACCTGCGGGCCGCTTGCTGCGAGCCGGTGACGATGGCCTCGGTGTGCCCGGAGGACCAGAGCCGGATGTGCTCGACCGCCTTGTCCAGGGAGTCCACCACGGCGGCGGCGATGTCGTACGAGAGGTACTCGGTGTCCCAGTCCTCGGCGGTGGCCGCCACCACGGTCGCCTTGCTGCCCGCCGCGTACTCGGCGACCCGCGGGTCGGCGTGCACGGTCACCCCGGCCTCCGCGAGGGCGTCCAGGGCGCGGGGCAGGAACGCGTCCGCGATGTCCCGGTGCACCAGGAGCGTCTCGGCGGCGTTGCACACGCTGGGCCGCTGCGCCTTGGAGTTGACGAGGATGTCGACGGCCATGTCGAGGTCGGCCCGGGCGTCGACGTAGACGTGGCAGTTGCCGGTGCCGGTCTCGATGACGGGGACCGTGGACTCCTCGACGACGGTGCGGATCAGCGAGGCGCCGCCGCGCGGGATCAGCACGTCGACCAGGCCGCGGGCGCGCATCAGTTCGCGGACGGAGTCCCGGCTCTCGCCGGGGACCAGCTGGATCGCGTCGGCGGGCAGTCCGGCACCGCCGACCGCGTCGCGCAGCACCCGCACCAGGGCGCTGTTCGACTCGTAGGCGGAGGAGGAGCCGCGCAGCAGCACCGCGTTGCCCGACTTGAGACAGAGGGCGGCGGCGTCGACGGTGACGTTGGGGCGGGCCTCGTAGATGATGCCGACCACGCCGAGCGGCACCCGCACCTGGCGCAGGTCGATGCCGTTGGGCAGGGTGGAGCCGCGGACGACCTCCCCCACCGGGTCGGGCAGG
This sequence comes from Streptomyces sp. NPDC002490, assembly GCF_040296045.1. Taxonomy (NCBI): domain Bacteria; kingdom Bacillati; phylum Actinomycetota; class Actinomycetes; order Kitasatosporales; family Streptomycetaceae; genus Streptomyces; species Streptomyces sp. NPDC002490. Next base: position 179,172 of record NZ_JBEOWM010000002.1, read on the forward strand.
GCGATCACGTCCCGGACGTCGGAGGCGATGGCGCGCACCCGCTCCGGGGTGAGGGTGAGCCGGTCGACGATCGCCTCGCTGGTGCCCGCCTCGCGCGCCTTGGCGGTGTCCAGGGCGTTGGCCTCGACGATCTCCCGGGACCTGACCTCCAGCGCGTCGGCGATCGCCGACAGCGCGTCGTCCTTGGCGGCGCGGGGCAGCGGGGCGAGGTCCGCGGCGGCGGCCTTGGCCCGGTAGGCGGCACGCGCGACCTCGGACATGTTGTCGTACGGGGAAGGCGCGGAGAGCGGAGCTTGCGACGACGTCATGCGGGCAGGGTAATGCGCCCCCGGGCCCGGGCGGCCGTCGTCCCACACCCCGAGACGCGCGTCCCGGGGCGCGGGCACGGCAGGTCAGTACGGGTGGACCCCCACGGGGGTGGCGGGGGCGGGCCCGTAGCCGCGGGCCACCCGCTGGTGGTACGTCTCCCGGTCGATCACTTCGAGACCGACGATCTCCCAGGGCGGCAGCTGCGCGGTCCGCCGGTGCTCGCCCCACAGGCGCAGCGCCACCGCCGCGGCGTCGTGCAGGTCCCTCGCCTCCTCCCAGTACCGGATCTCCGCGTGGTCGTGGGCGTACCGGCTGGTCAGCAGGAAGGGGTGGTCGTGGGCCAGCTGTTCCAGACCGCGGCGGACCTCGCCCAGCGGGGCCTCGGCCCCCGACAGGCTGAGGGTCACGTGCCACAGCCGCGGCGCCCCCTCGACCCCCTCGCTGCCCTGCCGGGTCGTGCTCGTCGGGGCCCGGTCCTCCCGCACCGCCCTCAGGGCGGTGGTCGCGAGGCCGGCCCGGGCCGCGACCCCTTGGCGCGCTCGTGCCACGACGGTCTCCTTCACGCAGTGGTCGTCCGACCGGTCCGACTGGTCCCTGACACCGGACCCTGCGTCCACGCTGACACCCCCACCGCCCGCCAGGGGCCACTTTTACGGAACGTCCACCTGCCGGACGCCTCCCCGCGCGTCCCCGCTCCGTCCGGGCCGCTCCGGTGCGGTGGGCGGTCAGTCCCCGAGCAGGACCAGGGCGTCGCGGTGGACGACCTCGCGTTCGTAGGCCGGGCCCAGGTCCCGGGCCAGGTCACGGGTGGAGCGGCCGAGCAGCCGGGGCAGCTCCTTGGCGTCGAAGTTGACCAGTCCCCTGGCCACCGCCCGACCGTCCGCGTCCCGCAGTTCGACCGGGTCGCCCGCGGAGAACTCGCCCTCCACCGCGGCGATACCCGCCGGCAGCAGCGACTTGCGGCCCTGGACGACGGCCCGCACCGCGCCCTCGTCCAGGGTGAGCGCACCGCGCGGGGTCGAGGCGTGCTGGAGCCACAGCAGCCGGTCGGGGGAGCGACGGCCGGTGGGGTGGAAGTAGGTGCCGGTGTCCCGGCCCGCGAGGGCGTCCGCCGCGTGGACCGCCGAGGTGAGCACCACCGGGACGCCGGCGGCGGCGGCGATCCGCGCGGCCTCGACCTTGGTGACCATGCCGCCGGTGCCGACGCCGGCGCGCCCCGTGCTGCCGATCTCGATGCCCGCCACGTCCGCGGGCCCCCGCACCTCCGCGAGCCGGGTGGCCCCCGGTCGGCGGGGGTCGTCGTCGTAGAGGCCGTCCACGTCGGAGAGGAGCACCAACAGATCGGCGCGGACCAGGTGGGCCACGAGGGCCGCCAGCCGGTCGTTGTCGCCGAAGCGGATCTCGTCCGTGGCCACCGTGTCGTTCTCGTTGACGACCGGCACCGCCCCCATCGCCAGCAACTTGTCCAGGGTGCGGGAGGCGTTGCGGTGGTGGGCGCGGCGGCTGGTGTCCTCGGTGGTGAGGAGGACCTGTCCGACGCGGACCCCGTAGCGGGCGAACGACGCCGTGTACCGGGCCACCAGCAGCCCCTGGCCCACGCTCGCGGCGGCCTGCTGACGGGCCAGGTCCTTGGGGCGCCGGTGCAGCCCGAGCGGGGCGAGGCCGGCGGCGATGGCACCGGAGGAGACCAGCACGACCTCCTTCGCCCCGCCGTCGCGGACCTTGGCCAGGACGTCGACGAGGGCGTCCACGCGGTCCGCGTCGAGCCCGCCCGCGGCGGTGGTCAGCGAGGACGAGCCGACCTTGACCACGATCCGGTGTGCTTCCGTGACCCGCTGTCTTACCCCTGACACGCGCTTCCCCTCAGTCGCCCGGTGCGTCCGGTCCACCCGGGGCGTCCGTCGACGGGCCGCCGGGCGCCGCTTGGCAATGTACGTGAGAGTCGTCCCGATCGGTCCGGGCCGTCCGATCGGCGGATGCCGCCGCCCCCTCCTTCACGGAAGTCTCATGGGGGTCTCAGCGACGGGTCAGTTCCGCGCGACACGATTCCCCGGCGAGAAACCGGGCACAAGCCCGCTACCGGTTGCCCCCTTCCGGCGTTGACCAGCAAGCCCGACAACCGCGCCGCGTTCCCCCACGCGTGAGGCGTGGATCCGGATCGCGCTGCTAGGAGAGTCCCATCTTGCGTTCCGTCCCCCCGTCCCTCGCCCGTGTGGGGAAGCTGGTCCTCCCCGCCGTCCTGGCGGTCTCCTTCGCCGCCCAGGTGGTGGGTGCACTGCTGCCGCACGTCCCGCTCCTGGTCGGGGCGACCGCCGTCGGCATCGCCGCGGAGGCGGTGCTGCACCGCTGGCAACGGCCGCTGGCCTCGGCGATCGCCCGCACCCGGGCGGACGTCACCTTCCGGGTGGTGCTGCGCGACCTGCTGCTGGTGGCCGGCCTCCTCTCCCACCAGCAGGGCCAGGACCAGCGCACCGCCTACCTGCCGCTGGTCCTCGGCCTGCTGACGTTCTACGCCCTGCACTTCGCCTGCCACGCCGCCGCGATCCTCGTCCGCCGCTCCCGGACGCTGCCCGTGCTGACCCGCAACGTCGACACCGCCGGGCTGCGGTTGCGGCCCGCCCCGCCGGTGCTGCTGGCCCGCCGGGCCGGCACCCGTCTGCTGCTCTTCGGCTTCCCCGCCACGGCGGGGCTGATGGCGACCGCGCTCACCGACGAGCCCCTGGCGGCCGTGGTCGGGGTCGGGCTGGCGATCGCGGTCGGGACGGTCGGCCTGGTCGAACTGCTCACCCGGCTGCTGCCCGCCCGGCGCCCGGCCCGGCCCGAGGAGGCCCTCGCCTGGTTTGAGGAGTGGCTGGCCGAGTACCGGCCCACCGTGGCCCTGTACTTCTCCGGCGGCACCGCCTCCGCCTACCAGGCGAACATGTGGCTGGAGACCCTCGGCCGGCTCGGCGGGCGCCCGCTGATCGTGCTGCGGGAACGCTTCATGGTCCAGAAGATCGGGGCGACGGACGTCCCCGTGGTGTGCCTGCCGAAGGTCGCCGACCTGATGCGGCTGGAGCACTCCACGCTCCAGGTGATGCTGCACCCGGCGAACTCGGGGAAGACCTCGCAGGTGCTGCGCATCCCCACCATCAAGCACGCCTTCGTGAACCACGGCGAGAGCGACAAGCCGTCCTCGGTGAACCCCTACTCCAAGGCGTACGACGAGGTGTGGGTGGCCGGACCCGCCGCCCGCGAGCGGTACGCCCTGGCCAAGGTGGGCGTCGAGGACAAGGACGTCGTGGAGGTGGGCCGCCCCCAGCTCGACGCCATCCGACCGCACACCGGCCGGCCGGTCGGCGATCCGGTGACGGTGCTGTACGCGCCCACCTGGGAGGGCTGGGACGGCAACCCGGGCAACACCTCCGTCGTCGAGGCCGGCGAGAACCTCGTCCGCGCGCTCCTCGCCGACCCGGGGGTGCGCCTGCTGTACAAGCCGCACCCCATGACCGGCTCGGTGGACCCACGGGCCGGCGCCGCCAACGCCCGCATCCAGGAGATGGTCCGCACCGCCGCGGCCCGGCAGGACGCGGACCCGGTCCACCCAGCGGCCCTGGCGGAGCTGGAGTCGGCCGCCGCCGACCTCGAACGGGCGACGCGCACCGGCTTCCGCCGGGCCGCCGACGACATGGAGCGGATGCTGCTCCAGGGCGCGCCGGCACCCGGTCGGGCCGCGGAGGTCGCGGCGGCGAACGCGCGGTGGGAGGAGGCGTACTGGGCCTCGCTGCCGGCCGGCGCGCACCAGGTCGTGACCGGGTCCCGGCCCGCGCTGTACGGCTGCTTCGACCGGGCGGACCTGCTGATCAGCGACGTGTCCAGCGTGGTCAGCGACTACCTGGCCAGCGGCAAGCCGTACGCGGTCGCCAACACCAGCGGACTGCCCGAGGAGGTGTTCCGGGAGACCTTCCCGACCGTGGGCGCGGCGACGGTGCTGGTGCCGGACGGAAGCGGGGTCGGGGAACTCCTCGCCTCGGTGCGGTGCCCGGAGGCCGACCCGATGGGGCCGGCCCGGGCCCGGCTGCGGACCCGGCTGCTGGGGCCGGCCGGGGAGCCGTCGCTCGCCCGCTTCGACGCGGCGGTGCGGGCGCTGGCCGAGCGGGCCGCGCAGCGGGCGCGGATCGTCGGGGCGATTCCTGCGCAGGCGGTGGCGCCCGCGCAGGAGGCTGCGGAGCAGCGGTTGGGCACCGGTCCCGGCGAGGGGTGACCCCGGCGGGGCGCCGGGGCGGGTCCGCGCTCCCCCGGTCCGGCCCCCTGCGGGTCCGTCGTGGTTCCTCGCGGGCGGGTCAGCCGTGGCGGTGGCGCCAGCCGCCCCACGCGGACTCGATCATCTCGTCGATCCCGTACCGCGCGGACCAGCCGAGTTCCTCGCGGATGCGGTCCGCGGAGGCGACGACGCGGGCCGGGTCGCCGGCGCGGCGCTCGACGACGGCGGGGGCCTGGTCCTCGCGGCCGGTGACCTTGAGGATGCGCTCCACCATCTCCCGGACGGAACTCCCCTCGCCCCGGCCGATGTTGAGGGTGAGGGAGGTGCCGGGGGCGGCGTCGGCGAGCTTGACGGCGGCGGCGAGGTGCGCGGAGGCGATGTCCTCGACGTGGATGTAGTCACGGACGCAGGTGCCGTCCGGGGTGGCGTAGTCGTCGCCGAAGATCCGCGGGGCCTCGTCGGCCTCCAGCCGCTCGAAGACCATCGGGATCAGGTTGAAGACGCCGGAGTCGGCGAGCGCGGGGGCGGCGGCCCCGGCGACGTTGAAGTAGCGCAGGGAGGCCGCGCGCAGCCCGTGGGCGCGGGCGGCCGCGTTGATCAGCCACTCGCCGACGAGCTTGGTCTCGCCGTAGGGGCTCAGCGGCGCGCAGGGAGTGTCCTCGGTGACCAGGGTCACGTCCGGCATGCCGTAGACGGCGGCGGAGGAGGAGAAGACCAACCGGTCGACGCCGGCGTCCGCCATGGCCTCCAGCAGGGTCTGGAGTCCGGTGACGTTCTCCCGGTAGTAGAAGTAGGGCTTCTCGACCGACTCGCCGACCTGCTTCTTCCCGGCGATGTGCACGACCCCGGTGACCGCGTGCTCGCGCAGGGCGGCATCGAGGGCCGCGCGGTCGAGGACGCTGCCGACCACCAGGGGCACGCCGTCCGGCACCCGGTCGCGGCTGCCCGTGGAGAGGTCGTCGAAGACGACGACCCGCTGCCCGCCCTCGACCAGCGCGCGCACGACATGCGCGCCGATGTACCCGGCTCCGCCCGTCACCAGCCAGCTCATGGACTTCCCTTCGTCGACGCTGTCGGAGGCAGAATCACCCGGCGGCGCCCGAAAATCGAATCGGACATTCCGTGTCCGTTCCCGGTTTACCGGTGCAGCGGCGGTTCTGTTTCGTTCTGTGACCCATGTCTCCGTGACCGGAGGGTGACAGGTGTTGACCGATACCATCCAGGATGACGACTCTTCCGCAGGTCGTCACGGGGGATGAGCGGGCCGTTCCGAGCGGGGACGGGCACGCTACCGGCACCCGGGAGACTTCGGGTGAATCCTTTAGGATTGGTCGGCGCGGTCTCGGCACTGGTCCCGGCGAACCCCAGCGCAGCCCGACGCTCCCGCGGACAGTTCTCGGAACAGGTTGTAAGGATGCCCAGACTCACGCTCGTCGTCCCTGTCTACAAGGTCCAAGGCTACGTGGCCGAGTGTCTGGACTCGATCCTGCGGCAGGACTACACGGACGTCGAGATCGTGGCCGTCGACGACTGTTCCCCCGATGGTTCCGGAGCGATCCTCGACGACTACGCTTCGCGCGATGACCGAATACGCGTGATCCACCTCACGGAGAACGTCGGTCTGGGGCGCGCCCGCAATGCGGGGCTGGCCGAGGCGCGCGGGGACTACGTGCTCTTCCTCGACAGCGACGACACCCTCGACCCGGGGGCGCTGTCCGCGATCGCACACCGGTTGGACGCAACCGGGGACCCCGAGATCCTGGTCTACGACTACGTGCGCACGTACTGGAACGGCGAGGTACGCCCGAACCAACGGGCCGAGGTGCTGCGCCACGGGGACGACGGGGCCTTCCCCCTCCGGGACCGCCCGGAACTGCTCGACCTCCTCCAGATCGTGTGGAACAAGGCGTACCGCCGGGACTTCGTGGAGCGGTTGGGGCTCGCCTTCCCGCCCGGGTACTACGAGGACGCCCCCTGGACGTTCTGCTCGCTGATCGCCGCCGAGCGGATAGCCGTCCTGGACCGGGTCTGCGTCCACTACCGGCAGCGCCGCGAGGGCGGGAACATCCTCAAGACGGTGAGCCGCAAGCACTTCGACGTCTTCGACCAGTACGAGCGGGTCTTCGGCTTCCTCGACGCGCACCCCGAGTTGGAGCAGTGGCGGAGCCGGCTGTTCCGCAAGATGGTCGACCACTACCTCACGATCCTGGACCGCCCGGGCCGCCTGCCCCGCGACGCCCGCGCCGAGTTCTTCCACCGGGCCGCCGCCGACTACGCCGCCCGGGTCCCCGCGGACTTCGCCCGCCCGACCGGGGGCCGCGGCTACAAGTACACGATGCTGGAGCGCGACGCGTACTCGGCGCTGGCCGGCGCCACCAAGGCGGTGCGCACCCGACAGGCCGTCAAGCGCCGGGCGGGCGCCGCGGTCCGCCGCTCCAAGCGCAGCGCGATGGGCCTCTACTACCAGTCCCAGCTGCGGGCCCCGCTGGACGAGAACCTGGCGCTGTTCTCCTCGTACTGGAGCCGTTCGGTCTCCTGCAACCCCGCCGCGATCGCCGCCGAACTGGCCCGCCTCGCCCCTCAGGTGCGCCAGGTGTGGGCGATCCGGGCGGACAGCGTCGGCGCGGTGCCGAAGGGCGTCGAGTACGTCCGGGTCGGCTCCCGCGAGTACTGGTCGGCGCTGGCCCGCGCCAAGTACCTGGTGAACAACGTCAACTTCACCGACTCGCTGGTCAAGCGGGAGGGGCAGGTCCACCTCCAGACGCACCACGGCACCCCGTTGAAGACCATGGGGCTCGACCAGCAGAAGTACCCCGCCTCGACCAGCATGGACTTCGAGAAGCTGCTGGAGCGCTGTGACCGCTGGGACTACAGCCTGAGCTCCAACCGCCACTCCACCACCGTGTGGGAGCGGGTGTACCCCTGCTCGTACACGTCCCTGGAGACCGGCTACCCGCGCAACGACGTGCTGGTCAACGCCACCGCCGAGGACGTGCGCCGGGCGCGCGGCGCGCTCGGCCTCGCGGACGGGACGACCGCGTTCCTCTACATGCCGACGCACCGCGAGTACCAGGGCGAGTTCCGGCCCCGGTTGGACCTGGCCCGGTTGGCCGACTCCCTCGGCCCGGACGTGACGCTGCTGGTGCGCGGCCACTACTTCTACTCGGCCTCGCCGCAGCTCGCCGACCTCCAGCGCAGCGGCCGGATCGTGGACGTGTCCGGCCGGCACCCCGTGGAGGACCTGTACCTCGCGGCGGACGCGCTGATCACCGACTACTCGTCGGCGATGTTCGACTACGCCGTCCTGGACCGTCCGATCGTGGTCTTCGCCGACGACTGGGAGGTCTACCGCGCGGTGCGCGGGACCTACTTCGACCTGCTGACGGAGTCACCGGGGGCGGTGGCCCGCTCCGAGGACGCCCTCATCGAACTGCTGCGCTCCGACGCGTGGCGCGACGGGACCGCAGCCGACCTGCGCGAGGTCTTCCGCCGCCGGTTCTGCGAGTTCGACGACGGGCGCGCCGCCGAGCGGGTCGTGCGCCGGGTCTTCCTCGGCGAGCCGACCCCGATCCCTCCCGTTCCGTTCGAGGAGCGTTCGCACGCTCCGTACCCCGCCCAGGTGCTCGAACTGGTCGAGCGGGCCTGACCGAAAGGAAAACCACGTCACATGGCCCCCCGGCTCAGTGTCGTCGTACCCATCTACAACGTGGAGGAGTACCTTCCGGCGTGTCTCGACTCGCTGGAGGCACAGACCCTGCGTGACCTCGAAGTCCTCATGGTGGACGACGGTTCGCCGGACGGCTCGGCGGCCATCGCGGCCGAGTACGCGGCCCGTGACCCGCGGTTCACGCTGATCCGCAAGGAGAACGGCGGCCTCGGAGCCGCCCGCAACACCGGCATATCCCGGATGTCGCCGGACGCGGAGTTCCTGACGTTCGTCGACAGCGACGACGTGATCCCGCCGGACGCCTACCGGTTGATGGTCACCAGCCTGGACGAGAGCGGCTCCGACTTCTGCACCGGCAACGTGTTCCACCTGCGGGGCGAGAAGTCCTGGCAGGTGCCGCTGCTGAAGATGCTCTCGGGCGAGGCCCAGCAGCGCACCCACATCTCGCAGATGCCCCGGCTGGTCGCGGACCGGATCGCCTGCAACAAGGTGTTCCGCCGGTCGTTCTGGGAGAAGCACGGGTTCGCCTTCCCCGAGGGCATCCTGCACGAGGACATCCCGGTCGTGCTGCCCGCCCACTACCGGGCCGAGGCCGTCGACATCATCGGTGAGCCCACGTACTTCTGGCGGCTGCGCGAGGGCGAGGCCGCCCCGTCGATCACCCAGCGGCGCAAGGAGCCGCAGGCCATCCGGGACCGGGTCACCGCGGTCACCATGGTGAGCCAGTTCCTGGCGCAGCAGCCGGGCCCGGAGTTCGCGGTCTACAAGAAGCAGTACGACGACCGGGTGCTCCGCGACGACCTGCGGCTGTTCCTGCGGGTGCTGCCGGACGCCACCGCCGAGTTCCACGAGGCGTTCCTGGAGGCCACCAACCGCTACCTCGACACCATCGACCCGCAGACGGTGATGGCGCTGCCGCTGGTGCTGCGGGTGCAGTGGCTGCTGGTGCGCAAGCACCAGATGAACGAGCTGATCGCGCTGCTCGCCTCGCAGCGCCGCAAGGACCCCATCGAGGTCAGCGGGGTGTTCCGCAAGTACGCCGAGTTCGAGCCGCTGGAGAAGGCGGGCGTGGAGCTGCCGAAGTCGGCGCTGCGCATCGACAAGGACCTGGCGCTGAAGGCTCCGCTGCGCTCGGTGGACTGGCGGGACGGCAAGCTGGTGCTCTCCGGTGACGCCTGGATCGACAAGGTCGACGTCGACAGCAAGCGGGCCAGCTTGAAGGTCCTCCAGTTCAAGCACAGCGGCTCCGGTCGACGGATCTTCGCGCCGGCCAAGAACCTGCACCGCCCCGAGGCGACCACCCACTCCGGCCAGAAGCGCTACAACTACGACTGGGCGGGCTGGGAGCTGGTCTTCGACCCCTCCAAGCTGCGCAAGGGCGGCAAGTGGCAGGAGGGCATCTGGCACGTCGGCATCAACGTGTACGCCTCCGGGCTGGTGCGGCGCAGCGGGGTGTGGGCGCGCGGCGGTTCGGCCGCCAACTTCCCCACGTACCACTGGCTGGACGGCGACCACCGACTGCTGCCGGTGGTGGAGCGCAGCGCGCTGAAGCTGCGGCTGGAGAAGGTCAAGGCGCTCGTCACCGACCGGCGGATCGACGGCGACGAACTGGTGGTCAGCGGTGAGCTGCGGGCCGGCGCGACCTCGGTGTCCGAGCTGGTGCTGCGGCTGAGCAACCAGAAGAGCGGCGAGGTCCTGGACTACCCGGTGGAGGTGCAGGTCACCCCGGCGGGTCGGCTCTTCACCGCCCGGGTGCCGATCGCCGACGTGGCCCTGGTGCCGAACGAGGCCCTGGAGGCCAAGGCGCAGCCGGACCGCCGCTCCTGGAGCACGGTCCTGGTGGCGACCGACCCGGACGGCACCGAGCACCGCTACAGCAGTGTGGTGCGGGACGGTCTGGTGGACCTGCGCGGCGACCTGCCCGCCTCCATGGGGCCCGAGGCCGCGCACCACGAGATCGCGCTGATATCCGGCAACAACGGCTATCTGAAGATCGTCGGCCGGGGCCGTCGTGCGGTGGTGACCAACGTCGTCGAACGCGGCGGCAAGATCGTCATGGACGGCTACACCAGCGAGCGGCTGGTCGGCGCGGAGCTGCTGGTCAAGTCGCGGGGCCGGTTCGACGAGCGGACCGTGCCGGTGACCTGGCAGCCGGACGGCCGCTTCACGGTGGCCTTCGACCCGTCGTCGCTGGGCGGTTCGGGCGACGTGCCGCTGAAGGCGGGCCGGTGGAACGTGTTCCTGCGGCTGCCCGACGAGCCCGAGGTGCCCAAGGCGGCGTTCGTCATCGAGCGGCTCGCCGCGCGGCAGTTCCCGCTGAAGGCGGTCCTGAACGGCCGGCGCTACTGGTTCGAGTCGCTGTGGGGCACCTACCCGCAGCTCAACTGCCGTTCCGAGCTGAGCGACATGGAGCTGGGCCCCTACCGTCAGGCGCAGCTGCGCCGCGAGGTGTACGAGCCGGGCCGTCAGCAGCCGCTGCGCGAGCAGGTGTTCTTCCTCAGCTACAACGGCAAGCAGTACTCCGACAGTCCGCGGGCGATGCACGAGGAGCTGTTGAAGCGCGGCAGCGAGCTGACGTACCTGTGGGCCGTGCGCGACGGTCAGGTGGTGCTGCCGCCGACCGCCGACAAGGTCCGCATGTGGGGCCGGGAGTGGTTCGAGGCGCTGGCCACCTCCCGCTACATCGTCACCAACGGGCACCTGCCCGAGTGGGTGGAGCGGCGGCCCGGCCAGGTCATCGTGCAGACCTGGCACGGCACGATGCTGAAGAAGATCGGCCACGACATCGAGACGCTGCACTTCGACCGCGAGTACCAGAACCGCTTGGGCAAGGAGGCCAACAACTGGTCCCTGCTGGTCTCGTCGAACCGGTTCAGCACCCCGATCCTCAAGCGGGCGTTCTCGTACCACGGGGAGATCCTGGAGGCGGGCTACCCGCGCAACGACTACCTGTACTCCCCCGACCGGGACAAGATCGCCGAGTCGGTGAAGGAGAAGCTGGGGCTGCCCGCCGACAAGAAGGTCGTGCTGTACGCCCCGACCTGGCGCGACGACCAGTCGCACAGCGCCGGCCAGTACAAGTTCAGCCTGAAGATCGACCTGGACGACGCGCGGGCCCGGCTCGGCCACGACCACGTGCTGCTCATCCGTCGCCACTCCAACATCGTGGACGCGGTGCCCGGCGCGGGCAACGGCTTCGTCTTCGACGTCTCCGAGTACCCGGACATCGCCGAGCTGTACCTGGCGGCGGACATCATGATCACCGACTACTCCTCGGTGATGTTCGACTACGCGCACCTCAAGCGGCCGATGCTGTTCTTCACCTACGACCTGGAGCACTACCGGGACACCCTGCGCGGGTTCTACTTCGACTTCGAGGAGGACTCCCCCGGGCCGCTGATCCGCACCTCGGAGGAGCTGGTCGAGTCGATCCGCCGGATCGAGGAGGTCAAGGTCGAGTACCAGGACCGGTTCGACCGCTTCCACCGGTTGTTCTGCGACCTGGACGACGGCTCCGCCTCGCGGCGGGTCGTGGACCGGATGCTGGAGCAGACCCGCGAGCTGTGACGCGCCCCGCGGGGGCCGGGGAGGCGTTCCTCCCCGGCCCCCGCGGCCGTCCCGACCACGGGAACGGGGCCGGGCACGGAGGATTCCCTCCGTGCCCGGCCCCGTCGTCGGTGCGCCGGCGGGTCAGACGGTGACCGTCTTCACCGCGAACTGCGCGGTGACCGTGAAGTACGGCCGGATCTCGGTGCGGGGCGGCTCGGCGGGCTCGATCCGCTTGCGCAGCGCGCCCAGCAGGGGCCGGCGGGGTGCCGGGGCCGACGCCCGGGTGCGCCGGCCGGGGCGGACCGGCCGGGGGTACTTGAAGACCTTGTACGGCTCCAGGATGTCGGTGGCGAACATGCCGAGGCCGGCGGTGCGCTCCTCGTCGAGGCGGATCCGGAGGTCCCAGATCTCCTCGTCCCCGTGGTGCGCGTCGACCAGGGTCGACAACGGCAGCTCGAACCGGAAGCGGGTGCCCTCCGTCACGGTCAGCGGCACCGTCAGGGCGCGCTCCGCATCGGCGCGGTTCACTCCTTCGACGACGGGGGCGACGGCCCCGTCCGGCGCCTCGGCGCCCCAGAGCTCGCCCTCCACCACGACCGCCTCCCCGTCCACCCGCACCACGAGCACCTCGCCGTGCAGCGCGCGCACCTGACTGCGCACCAGGAGGCGGCCCCGGTCGTCCTTGTGCGGCAGCAGCACCTCCAGTCCGCCGCCGGACGGGGCGGGCCGGCGGGACACCATCCGGGTCACGTCGAGGTGCTCCGCGTCGAGTCGCTTCTCGGGGCCCTTGGGGCTGGCGACGCCGATCTCCCAGTGGCCCTCGCCGAGCACGTCCCGGTGTCCGATCAGCGCCGCGCCGGCGACCACCGGCAGCCGCACCGGCTCCCGGCGCCCGCGGACGTCCCGGCAGACCAGCTCCAGGTCACCGGTGACCTGGTCGGCGGCGACCCCCCGCAGGGTGATCCGCACGTCGCCGCCGTCGAGCACCTCGGCGTCCGCGGTGCCGGGCAGCCGGCGACGGAGTGCGGCGTGCTCCAGGATCGCCCCGAACCGTTCGGCGCTGGGCTCCTCGGAGAACCGTTCGGCGGTGCGGGCCGCGGCCTCGCCCATGGCCAGCCGGCGCTCGTCGTCCTCGATGAGTTCGACGATGGCCTCGGCCATGGCCGCGTTGTCCCCGTTGGGCACGAGGATGCCGTCCGTGCCGGGGGTGAGGATGTTGCGCGGGCCGTGGTCGCAGTCCATGCTGACGACCGGCAGCCCCCGGGTCATCGCCTCCACGGTGACGTTGCCGAACGGCTCCCGCAGCGAGGGGAGGACGAAGATCGCCCCCTTGCCGAACTCGGCGGTCACCGGGAACGCCGGCCCCATCAGCTGGACGTGGTTGTACAGGTCCTTGTCGTGGATGCGGCGCTGGAGGGCACCCCGGTCGGCGCCGTCGCCGTAGATCCGCAGCTTCCAGTCGGGGTGGCGCCGCACGACGGTCTCGAAGGCGTCGACCAGCCCGTGGAAGTTCTTGTGCTTCTTCAGCACGCCGGCCGTGACGACGACCTTGCTGCTGCCGTCGGAGCGGGGGCCGCCCGGGTCGGGGATGCAGTTGGGCATCACGTTGATGCGGTCCCGGACGTAGGGGACCAGCTTGCTGAGGCTGGCGTGCTCCTCGGGCGAGAGCACCGTGATGGCGTCGAGCTTGCGGTACGCCTCGAAGAGCGGCTTGCGGACGTTCTCCGCGTAGATCCGCGGCATGGAGTGCTCCTGCGCGATGCGCAGGAAGGCGCCCGGCGCCTCGGCGAGCATGGTGGTGATCCGCGGGTTGGAGCTGACGATGGCGTCCGCGTCGGTCTCGGCGAAGAACTCCAGCAGCCGCCGCTCGGCGAGCCTGCTGACCACCGGCGTCTTCTCGTTCGCGCCGTACGGGTAGCGCAGCGGGAACTCGTGGGCCAGCGGGTCCTCGCCGTCGTAGCGGTGCGAGTTCTCCCGCAGGTCGGTCAGGGCCCGGACCCGGACCCGTTCGTCCAGCGGGAAGTAGGACTCGTCGCGCACTTTGCGCAGGGCGACGATCTCCACCTCGTGGTGGCGGGCCAGTGCGCTCGCCAGGTTCTGCGTGGCACTCACCACACCCCCCATGTGGCAGAGGTCGCGCACCAGAAAAACAATCTTCACTTCGCGGTCATCCCTTTCCCGTGCGGCCCGGTCGCGCCGCACCCTCCCCCGAGCCGAACGGCGTCCTCACACATCCCCGATCGGTCACATCAGGACATGTGGTGCCATGGCCGTACATCGGGTGACGAACCCATACATGGCGCCATGGCATACGGGTTGCTCTTTACCGGGTTTGACCGCCGGACGCCGTCAATGGTTGTGCGGGAGAAAGGCAAAGCCGTTCGAGGCGCCGCCCCTCGAACGGGACGGCGCCAGCGAACGGCCTTCCACCTGCGCCGATTGACTCGGCATCAGATCCGCTCCGCAGAACGGACGACTCAGAAGGGCTCGAAGTCGTCGTACGCGCGCTGCGACTCGTCGCGCTCGGCCTGCCGGTCGCGGCGACGCTGGGTCGCCGGCCGCGGGGCGTCGAAGCGGTGGTCCTCGCCACGGCGGCCCAGCATCTCGGCGCCGGTCATCATGGTGGGCTCCCAGTCGAACACCACCGCGTTGTCCTCGGGGCCGATGGCGACGCCGTCGCCCGCCCGGGCGCCCGCCTTCACCAGCTCGTCCTCCACCCCGAGCCGGTTCAACCGGTCCGCGAGGTAGCCCACGGCCTCGTCGTTGTTGAAGTCGGTCTGCCGCACCCAGCGCTCCGGCTTCTCGCCGCGCACCCGGTACAGCCCGTCCTCCTCCGCGGTGACCGTGAAGCCCGCGTCGTCGACCGCCTTGGGCCGGATGACGACCCGGGTGGCCTCCTCGCGGGGACGGTCCGCCCGGGCCTTCGCCACGAAGCCGGCCAGGGCGAAGGACAGTTCCCGCAGGCCCTTGTGGGCGACCGCGGACACCTCGAAGACCTGGTACCCGCGCGCCTGGAGGTCCGGCCGGACCAGGTCCGCGAGGTCCTGCCCGTCCGGCACGTCGATCTTGTTGAGCACGACCACTCGCGGACGGCCGTCGAGGCCGCCGTACTGCCGCAGCTCCTCCTCGATCACGTCGAGGTCGGAGACCGGGTCGCGGTCCGACTCCAGGGTCGCCGTGTCCAGCACGTGGACCAGGACGCTGCACCGCTCCACGTGCCGCAGGAACTCCAGGCCCAGGCCCTTGCCCTGGCTGGCGCCGGGGATCAGCCCCGGAACGTCCGCGATGGTGTAGACGGTGTCCCCCGCGGTGACCACGCCCAGGTTGGGCACCAGGGTGGTGAACGGGTAGTCGGCGATCTTCGGCTTGGCCGCCGAGAGCACCGAGATCAGCGAGGACTTGCCCGCACTGGGGAAGCCCACCAGCGCCACGTCGGCGACCGTCTTCAGCTCCAGCACGATGTCCTGGACGTCACCGGGCTCGCCCAGCAGCGCGAAGCCGGGCGCCTTGCGGCGGGCCGAGGAGAGCGCCGCGTTGCCCAACCCGCCCCGGCCGCCTTCGGCCGCCACGTAGGTGGTGCCGTGCCCGACCAGGTCCGCGAGGACGTTGCCCGCCCCGTCCAGCACGACCGTGCCGTCCGGCACCGGCAGCACCAGGTCGGCCCCGTCCTTGCCGGAGCGGTTGCCGCCCTCACCGGGCCGGCCGTTGGTGGCCTTGCGCTGCGGGCTGTGGTGGTAGTCCAGCAGGGTGGTGACCGACTGGTCGACCACCAGCGTCACCTCACCGCCCCGGCCGCCGTTGCCCCCGTCGGGGCCGCCGAGCGGCTTGAACTTCTCACGGTGGACGGAGGCGCAGCCGTGGCCTCCGTTACCCGCGGCGACGTGCAGTTCGACGCGGTCCACGAAGGTGGTCATGGTCAGTGCCTCCAGAGGGGTACGGATGGGGATGTCGAGGTGCGCCGACCGGGTCGGCGCCGGGCGCCGTACGGCGCTCCCGGTGGAACAACACGCGAAAGGCGGACCAGCTTCCCCGTACCGAAATCGTACGGGGAAGGCGTGGTCCGCCTCCGCGAGAGAAACGCCCTACAGCCGTCCGGTCAGGCGACCGGGACGATGTTCACGACCTTGCGGCCGCGGAACGTGCCGAACTCCACCGCACCGGGCAGGAGCGCGAACAGCGTGTCGTCGCCGCCGCGGCCGACGCCGGAGCCGGGGTGGAAGTGGGTGCCGCGCTGGCGGACCAGGATCTCACCCGCGTTGACGACCTGACCGCCGAAGCGCTTCACGCCGAGCCGCTGGGCATTCGAGTCGCGACCGTTCCGAGTGGACGATGCGCCCTTCTTGTGTGCCATCTCTCCTCAGTCCCTTACTTCGCAGCCGTGGGGATCGCCGTGACCTTGATCGCCGTGTACTGCTGGCGGTGGCCCTGACGACGGCGGTAGCCGGTCTTGTTCTTGTAGCGCAGGATGTCGATCTTCGCGCCCTTGTGGTGGTCCACGACCTCGGCCTGGACCTTGATGCCGGCCAGCACCCACGGGTCGCTGGTGACGGCCTCGCCGTCGACGACGAGCAGGGTCGAGAGCTCGACCGTGTCGCCCACCTTGGCAGTGGAAATCTTGTCAACCTCAACGATGTCGCCGACAGCAACCTTGTGCTGGCGACCACCGCTGCGCACGATGGCGTACACGCGGGTCTCACTCTCTGTGCTCGTGGTGGAACCTCTGAAGCCAGCCGCTCACACGGGCCCGGAAGCCCGAAGATCCGCGAGGACGAGCGGCCTCTCCGGCCCGACCAGACGGCCCGACCCGGAGGGAGATGCTCAGAGGGATGGCGTAGGAACGCCGACGCTCTAGGTTACGGGGCCCCCCGCCACCGGTCAAACCGGGGCCCGGCACCCCTCGCCGAGAGCCGGAGGCGAGGTCCGGGACGCCGGGTCCCGGACCTCGCCCTCGTGCGGCACCGCAGCGGGGCGGGGCCGTCAGTCGTCCGTCGAGGCGGTGACGGTCGGTGCCGCCTGCTGCTCCGCCGCCGCGGTCTTCTTGGCCGCCGTCTTCTTCGCCGGGGCCTTGGTCGCCGCCTTCTTGGCGGTCGTCTTCTTGACCGTCGTCTTCTTGGCGGCGGTCTTCTTCGCCGGGGCCTTGGCCGTCTTCTTCGCCGGCGCCTTGGTCGCCGCCTTCTTGGCGGTCGTCTT
The DNA here is from genome assembly GCF_040296045.1 of Streptomyces sp. NPDC002490. Lineage (NCBI taxonomy): Bacteria > Bacillati > Actinomycetota > Actinomycetes > Kitasatosporales > Streptomycetaceae > Streptomyces > Streptomyces sp. NPDC002490. The sequence goes on from NZ_JBEOWM010000002.1 coordinate 196,130, forward strand.
CTTCGCCGTCGTCTTCCGGGTGGCCGTCTTCTTCGCCGGCGCCGCGGTCTCCTCGGCCGCCGCCTCGGTCAGGGCCTCCTCGTCGCGTCCGGCCGCCTCGTTGGCCTCGACCGGCTCGGCCGCGGTGCCCGGGACGACCACCACGGCCGTCTCCTCCGAGGCGGTGGGCGCGGTGGCCTTGCGCACCGCGCGCCGCCGCGGCCGGGCCGGAGCGGCCTCGGCCACCGGCTCCGCCACGGGCTCGACCGGCTCGGCCACCGGCTCCGGGGCCGCCTCGACCACCGGGACCGTCACCTCGGCGGCCACGCCCTCGGGGGACCCCGCGGGCGCACTGGCCACCCGGGTGGCCCGGCGACGGGTCCGTCCCTGCGGCGCCGACTCGACGACCGGCTCCGGGACCGCCTCGGCCACGGGCTCCGGGACGACCGGTTCGACGACCGGCTCCGGGGCAGCCTCGACCACGGGCTCGGCCGGGGCCTCGGCCGCGCGCGGCGCACCCGCCGGCGCGGACGCCCGACGGCCGCCACGGCGCCGTCCACGACCCCGACCCGCCGCGGCCTCCGCCTCGGCGACGCTGCTGTAAAGCTCCTCGTCGGGCGCGAAGTCCGGCGAGGTCAGCGCGGTGGGCTCGGCGACCTCGGCGGCCACCTCGGCCGCCGTCTCCTGCTCCGGCTCGACCACCGCGGCGGTCTCGTGCTCGTGGTGCTCCTCGTGGCTCTCGCCCGCGCCCCGGCCGCGCTTCTTGCGCTTGCCGCCGCCACCGATCGAGGTCGGCTGCTCCATGTGCACGATGACCCCGCGGCCGTTGCAGTGCACACAGGTCTCGGAGAAGGACTCCAGCAGGCCCTGGCCCACCCGCTTGCGGGTCATCTGCACCAGGCCCAGCGAGGTGACCTCGGCCACCTGGTGCTTGGTCCGGTCCCGGCCCAGGCACTCCAGCAGGCGGCGCAGCACCAGGTCCCGGTTGGACTCCAGGACCATGTCGATGAAGTCGATGACCACGATGCCGCCGAGGTCGCGCAGCCGCAGCTGGCGCACGATCTCCTCGGCCGCCTCCAGGTTGTTGCGGGTCACGGTCTCTTCCAGGTTGCCGCCCTGGCCCGTGAACTTCCCGGTGTTGACGTCGACCACGACCATGGCCTCGGTCTTGTCGATCACCAGCGAACCGCCGGACGGCAGGTAGACCTTGCGGTCCAGCGCCTTGATCAGCTGCTCGTCGATGCGGTACGTCGCGAAGACGTCCACCTCGGACGTCCAGCGCTGGAGCCGCTCCGCGAGGTCGGGCGCCACGTGCGAGACGTAACCGTGGATCGTCGACCACGCCTCGTCACCGCTGACGATGACCTTGGAGAAGTCCTCGTTGAAGATGTCGCGGACCACCCGGACCGTCATGTCCGGCTCGCCGTAGAGCAGCGTCGGGGCGTTGCCGCTCTTCGCCTTCTTCTTGATGTCCTCCCACTGGGACTGGAGGCGCTCCACGTCACGACGGAGCTCGTCCTCGCTGGCGCCCTCGGCGGCGGTGCGCACGATGACGCCCGCGTCCTCGGGGACGACCTTCTTGAGGATCGTCTTCAGCCGGGCCCGCTCGGTGTCCGGGAGCTTGCGGCTGATGCCCGTCATCGACCCCTCGGGGACGTACACGAGATACCGGCCGGGCAGGGACACCTGGCTGGTGAGCCGGGCGCCCTTGTGGCCGATCGGGTCCTTGGTGACCTGGACCAGCACCGACTGGCCGGACTTGAGCGCGCTCTCGATCCGACGCGGCCCGCCGGACATCCCGAGCGCCTCGAAGTTGACCTCGCCCGCGTACAGGACCGCGTTGCGCCCCTTGCCGATGTCGATGAAGGCGGCCTCCATCGACGGCAGGACGTTCTGCACCTTGCCCAGGTACACGTTGCCGACGTACGAGGTCGACTGCTCCTTGTTGACGTAGTGCTCGACGAGGACGTCGTCCTCCAGCACCCCGATCTGGGTGCGCTCGCCGAACTGGCGGACCACCATCACCCGCTCGACGGCCTCGCGGCGGGCCAGGAACTCGGCCTCGGTGATGATCGGCACCCGGCGGCGGCCCTGCTCGCGCCCCTCGCGGCGACGCTGCTTCTTGGCCTCCAGACGCGTGGAGCCCTTGATGGACTGCACCTCGTCCGAGGCGGGCCGCTCCCGCTCCTCCTTCTTGCGGGGCTCGCGGACCTTGACGACGGTGCGCTCCGGGTCGTCGGACCCGCCGTCCCCGGAGGCGTCCCCGGCACGACGGCGACGACGGCGACGGCGACGGCTGCTGCTGGAACCGCCCTCGTCCTCGGCCGCATCCGCGTCCTCGTGGGCGTCCTCCTCGGCCGCGGACTCCTCGGCCGAGTCCTCGGCCTCGTCGAAGCCGTGCTCCTCGCCCTCGGCGTGCTCACCCCGGCGACGGCGACGGCCGCCCCGACGGCGCCGACGACGGGACCCCGTCTCCTCGCCGTCCTCGGCCTCGACGTCCTCGGGCGCCTCGGCCCGTGCCTCGTCGGTCGGCTCCCCGTCCTCCTCGGGCTCCGCCGGAGCCGGCGGCTCCACGGCCTCCTCGGCCTGCGGCGCAGCGGCGGAGACCGCCACCCGACGACGCCGACGACGCCGGGAGCCGGCGCCCTCGTCCTCGTACCGTTCGGTGTCGGTGGTCTCCGCGGGCGCCTGGGCGCTCTCGGTCTCCTCCTCCTCGGCCGCGTGGCGGGCCTCGGCGGCCTCGGCCGCCGCCCGCTCCGGCGTCTGGAACATCGGCTCGGCGAACACCGGAGCCTGGAAGACGGCCACGGACGGCCGCGCCGGCCGGTCTTCCCCGGCGGCCCGGGCGTGGTGCTGGGCGGGCTCGGAGAACCCGCCGGCGGCCCGGGTGGCGCGGCGACGGGACCGCTTGGGTGCCGCCTCCTCGACCGGGGCGGCCTTCTCGACCGGAGCCGCGGGCTCGTCCGCGACGGACTCTGCCGTGCGGTCGGCCTCAGCGGCCCGTGCGGCCGGCGCTTCGGCTCGTGCGGCCGGCGCTTCGGCCGCAGCGGCGGCGCGCGTGGCGCGCCGGCGGGTGCGCGGGGGCGCCGCCTCCGCGGCGGGAGCCTCCTCGACCGGGGCGGGCGCCTCGGGGGCGGTCTCGGCCACGGCCCGGGTCGCCCGGCGGCGGGTGCGCTTGGGCGCCGCCTCCTCGACCTCGGCGGCCGGCGCGGTCTCCTCGACCGGCGCGGGCGATCCGACGGGCGCGGACGCCCTGCGGACCACCCGGCGGCGGGTGCGCGGCGCCTCGGCGGCGATCGCGGACGCCTCGGCGGCCACGGGCGCCGGTGCTTCGGCGACCGGCTCGCCCACGGCCACGGTCACGACCTCGGGGGCCGCGGCGGCCGGGGCACCGGCCGGGCGGGAAGCCGCACGGCGCCTGCGGCGCGGCGGCAGGGTGTCGCTGGGACTGTCGTCACCCGCGGTGGCGCGGGCGGCGGAGGTGATGGCGGAACCCTCGGGTTCGTTCGATTCGAGCATGCGGGCGGTTCTCCCGTCGGCTCCCGGGCGCCGCGCCTGTTCCGGTGACGTCCGCGGCACCACGTCCTGCGTGGGCCGCCGTCCGGGGCGCGGGCGCCGCACGGGAGCTTTCTGTGTCCTGTCTCGCCGGTTCCGTACGCCTTGTCGCGTACGGCCTGGCGAAAGTCTTGTAGTCGGTGCGCTGCCCGACCCAGGTGGCTCCCGGATACGAGGGCGGCGCTGCGACGTCCGTCCTTACGCGGGTCCGCCCGGTGGCGCCGCCGCCGCAGCGGCGGGCACGGCGACCCCGGGAACAGCAGCCGGAGCGGCCTTGACCGCCGCGCGATCGGGCGCGAGCGGGTCGGTGACCGTGCCGGTCGCCTCATCGAAAAGCCCCTGCGCCAGCCTGGTCACCGCTGCGGGGACCGGCGGCGCCAGGTCGGCCACAGCTCGGAGACCGGACAGGACGTCGTCGGGTCGTACGGCAGGCGTCACGTGCCGAACAACCAGGCGCAGTATCGCACAGGCCCGGTCGCCCGGCCCATCAGCCCGGGCCGGGTCCTCCTCGAACACCGTGAGGGCGGCGACCGCGGACCGGGCGTCGAAGGTGCGCAGACCGTTCTTGGTCTGCCGCTGGACCTCCACCGTTTCGGCGGCCGTGAAGGCGTCCACGGCGCGCCGGGCCTCGTCCGGCGCCACCCGGTCCAGCCGCAGCTCCCACACGGAGCCGGTCAGTCGGTCCGCGAGGCCCGGGGTGCGGGCCTCCACCGCGTCGACGACGTCGAGCCCGGGGGGCAGCGACTCGTCGAGCAGCGCCCGGAGGGTCTCCGGGTCGCGCGGCGCGGTGAGCGCGATCTCCAGGTACTCCGCCTCACTGCCCGTGCCGGTGGGTGCGGCATTGGCGTACGACACCTTGGGGTGGGGCGTGAACCCGGCCGAGTACGCCATGGGCACCTCGGCCCGGCGCAGCGCCCGTTCGAACGCGCGCTGGAAGTCGCGGTGGCTGGTGAACCGGAGGCGGCCCCGCTTGGTGTAGCGCAGTCTGATGCGCTGTACCGCGGGTGCGGGCGGGGGGCCTTCGGGCTGTCGCTTGCCCAGTGTCGTCAGTCCTTCGTGAGTGCGGTCGTCCTGCTGCCTAGAGTACGTCGCGAGGCCGCGACCGGTTCACCGGCGCCCGTTCCGGGTCCGGCCGCGGCGGTGTTCCCCGACCCCTCGGGTCACTTCACCACGGTCAGCGGCAGCCGCTTCTTGCCGGTGGGGCCGATCTGGATGGCGGTGTCCATCTGTGACATAAGAAAACAGGCCCACATCCATCCGGGTACTGTCCGCCACCGTGAAGACGTACGACATCGAGACCGAGTGGACCGCCTCGGACCTGGCCCTCTTGGAGGACCTGAAGAAGGCGGAGGCTCTACTCCCTGCGGACGCTCCGCGCGCCCTGCTGTCCATCCGCCTGTCCGTTCTTACAGAGGACACGACGTCGCCGGTACGGCAGGAGCTTGACCTCCGCCTCCTGGCCCGCGAGAAGGGGTGCCGCGTCGTCGGCGTCGCCTCCGACCTCAACGTGTCGGCGACGAAGGTTCCGCCGTGGAAGCGGAAGGAGCTGGGCGAGTGGCTGAACAACCGGGCCCCGGAGTTCGACGTCCTGCTCTTCTGGAAGCTCGACAGGTTCATCCGCCGCATGTCGGATCTCTCGACCATGATCGAGTGGTGCGAGCGGTACGGGAAGAACCTCGTGTCGAAGAACGACAGCATCGACCTCGAATCGACTGTCGGCCGGATGATGGTCACCCTCATCGGTGGTATCGCCGAGATCGAGGCGGCGAACACGTCGACCCGGGTCGCGTCGCTGTGGGACTACACGCGGACTCAGGACGCGTGGTTCGTCGGCAAGCCTGCATACGGTTTCGTCACCACGAAGGCGAACGGAAGGCCCTCCCTCGTCATCGAGCCGAACGCACACAAGGCACTGCATTGGGCTCGCCGCATGGCGCTTCGGGGAGTGTCTGCCCGGCGCATGGCTCTGTGCCTCGTCCGCTCCGGGCTCATGTCCCCAGGGCTCACTACCTCGACTCTCCTCCGACGCCTCCGTAACCCGGCACTCATGGGCTACCGGGTGGAGGAGAACAAGAACGGCGGCGTACGCCGCTCGAAACTGATACTCGGACACGACGGCAAGCCGATCAGGGTGGCCGATCCCATCTTCACCAAGGAGGAGTACGACGAACTCCAGGAGGCCATCGACCGGCGCGGCAAGAACCAACCCCAGCGCCAGACGCACAGCGCGACGCAGTTCCTGGGAGTCCTCACCTGTGTCGACTGCACGTCGAACATGACCGTGCACGTCACGACCAACAATTTCGGCCAGTACCAGTACCTCCGGTGCCAGAAGTGCAAGAGCGGGGGGCTCGGGGCACCCGATCCACAGGGTGTGTACGACGTGCTCGTCAACGACGTACTGAGAGTCCTCGGCGACTTCCCCGTACAGGTTCGGGAGTACGCGCAGGGTGCGGAGGCTCGGGCCGAGGTGAAGCGACTCGAAGAGGCCATCGCCTACTACATGACGGGCCTGGAGCCGGGAGGCCGCTACACGAAGACGCGGTTCACTCAGGAGCAGGCGGAGAAGACGCTCGACAAGCTCACCGACGAACTGAGCGCGATCGACCCCGAGACCACACAGGACCGCTGGACGCTCGTCCACAACGGGAAGACGTTCCGCGAAGCGTGGGAGTCGGGAGGCATGGAAGCGATGGCCGAGGATCTGCGCCGCGTCGGCGTCACGTGCGAGGTGACTCGAACCAAGGTCAAGGGCGTGCGCGCTCCCTCCGTCCACCTGCGGCTGAAGATCCCTCGCGATGTGCGCGAGCGTCTCGTCATCAAGAGCGACGAGTTCGCCACCAAGCTCTGACGGACCCGTGCCCCTGCCCTGTCTCGCCCACCGCGCGAAGGGCGGGGGCTCCTCCGATCAGGTTGACGACCGAACAACCTGCTGTGTAAGAAGATCCTCCCGCTCCTTCGAGGAGCGGTCACCGCAGCTCCCGCCGTGTGACGGCGGTAGAACCGGGGTGGACGGAGAGGTCCACGACGACTGCGCCGGCATCGAAGCGACCGGCCGATGATTTCGAGCAGCATCGACTTCGGACAGGGCCGCACGTGGGGCGGTGTCTCCCAGCAGGAGTACCAGCGGATGGCCCGAGACCCCCCGACACCCGCTTGCCTACCGCATCCGCTTCGCGGCCCTCGGGTGGGCCGACCGCCACGAGCACGCCAGCTTCGGTCCCGGCAAGCTCGCCGCACTTGTCGGGCTGAGGTTTCCCCCGCTGTGCGAGAGGTGCTGATCAGCTGGTCAGGGTGGGTTGACGGGTGTTCAGGTTCGTCGGTTCGGCCGTCGCCTGCTTGGTGTAGTGCTTCTCCAGATGTTCAAGCACTTCCAGGACCCGAAGCCCGACTACGTCGCAGACTGGCCGGACCTCCCGAAGTGGCAGCAGGAGACCGATGCCGACATCTTCGAGGCCATCGAGAAGACTGCCTCCTGATCCTGGCCGCTTGAGACAGCCCCCGGAGCGTGCGGTGCATACCCGCCGGGCCGGGGGCTGAGCCTGCCCAGGAACGCCACCCTCGGGCGCGTACCGGGCGAACAGCCCCCGAGGGTGGCCATCCCGACCCGGTCGGGGCGTACAGCCCCTCTCGCGGCCGGTGAGCCCGCCTCACTCAGGACGGGCGAGAGGCGCCCGGCTGTGACTGCCCGGACGCCTCTCGTCAGCTACACCCACTCGACCGCCGAGACGATGCCCGGATCCTGCCGAGGAGCAGGGAGCGGCGTGCGCCGCACGGGGCGGGAAGCCTGCTCGCGCTCCTTCGTCCCGAGCCCCCGAAGGATCTCGGGACGCTCCGCCTCGCTCATGCCAGCGAGCGCCTCAGCCATCCTCTGGACGACATCGCCGCTGGTCACGGCTACTTCTTGACCGTGAGCGGGAGCAGCTTCTTACCCGTCGGACCCGTTTGTGGCCATGTGTCGAACTGCGGGCACACCCCGCAGTCGAAGCAGGGGGTCCAGCGGCAGTCCTCGACCTCGGTCTCGTCGAGGGCGTCCTGCCAGTCCTCCCAGAGCCAGTCCTTGTCGAGGCCGGAGTCCAGGTGGTCCCAGGGCAGGACCTCCTCGTAGCCGCGCTCGCGGGTGGTGTACCAGTCGACGTCGATGCCGAAGGCCGGCAGTTCCTTGTCCGCGCAGGTCATCCAGCGGTCGTAGGAGAAGTGCTCGCGCCAGCCGTCGAACCGGCCGCCGTCCTCGTAGACGGCGCGGATCACGGTGCCCAGGCGGCGGTCGCCCCGGGAGAGCAGGCCCTCGACGATGCCGGGCTTGCCGTCGTGGTAGCGGAAGCCGATGGAACGGCCGTACTTCTTGTCCCCGCGGATCTTGTCGCGCAGCTTCTGGAGGCGGGCGTCGGTCTCCTCGGAGGAGAGCTGCGGGGCCCACTGGAACGGGGTGTGCGGCTTGGGCACGAAGCCCCCGATGGAGACGGTGCAGCGGATGTCGTTGGAGCCGGAGACCTCCCGGCCCTTGGCGATGACGTTCATCGCCATGTCGGCGATCTGGAGGACGTCCTCGTCGGTCTCGGTGGGCAGACCGCACATGAAGTACAGCTTCACCTGGCGCCAGCCGTTGCCGTAGGCGGTGGCGACGGTGCGGATCAGGTCCTCCTCCGAGACCATCTTGTTGATGACCTTGCGCATCCGCTCGGAGCCGCCCTCGGGGGCGAAGGTGAGTCCGGAGCGACGGCCGTTGCGGGTGAGTTCGTTGGCCAGGTCGACGTTGAAGGCGTCCACCCGGGTGGAGGGCAGCGAGAGGCCGATCTTGTCGTCCTCGTAGCGGTCGGCGAGGCCCTTGGCGACGTCACCGATCTCGGAGTGGTCGGCGCTGGACAGCGACAGCAGGCCGACCTCCTCGAAGCCGGTGGCCTTCAGTCCCCGGTCGACCATCTCGCCGATGCCGGTGATGCTGCGCTCGCGGACCGGGCGGGTGATCATGCCGGCCTGGCAGAAGCGGCAGCCGCGGGTGCAGCCGCGGAAGATCTCCACGGACATCCGCTCGTGCACGGTCTCGGCGAGCGGGACCAGCGGCTGCTTGGGGTAGGGCCACTCGTCGAGGTCCATGACGGTGTGCTTGGAGACGCGCCAGGGCACCCCGGAGCGGTTGGGCACCACCCGGCCGATGCGCCCGTCGGGGAGGTACTCCACGTCGTAGAAGCCGGGGACGTACACCCCGCCGGTGCGGGCGAGGCGGAACAGCAGTTCCTCGCGTCCGCCGGGACGGCCCTCGGCCTTCCAGGCGCGGACGATGTCGGTGATCTCCAGCACGGCCTGCTCGCCGTCGCCGATGACCGCGCAGTCGATGAAGTCGGCGATCGGCTCCGGGTTGAAGGCGGCGTGGCCGCCGGCGACGACGACCGGGTCGTCGAGGCCGCGGTCCTTGGCCTCCAGCGGGATGCCCGCGAGGTCGAGGGCGGTGAGCATGTTGGTGTAGCCCAGTTCGGTGGAGAAGCTGAGCCCGAAGAGGTCGAACGCCTTCAGCGGTCGGTGCGCGTCCACGGTGAACTGCGGGACGCCGTGCTCCCGCATCAGCGCCTCCAGGTCGGGCCAGACGCTGTACGTCCGCTCGGCGAGGACGCCCTCGCGCTCGTTGAGCACCTCGTAGAGGATCATGACGCCCTGGTTGGGCAGCCCGACCTCGTAGGCGTCCGGGTACATCAGGGCCCAGCGGACGTCGCAGGCGTCCCACGGCTTGACGGTGGAGTTGAGTTCCCCTCCGACGTACTGGATGGGCTTCTGGACGTGCGGGAGAAGCGCTTCCAGACGCGGGAAGACCGACTCGACAGGCATCGTGGTGTCTCTCGTGAGCTTACGGGGGACCTCCCGCGCAAGAGGCGGGTGACCCTCAAGCCTAGCGCGTTCCGCGCAGCGCCCGGGTGGCCCGTTCGGCGGCCTCCCACGCCGCGGGGAGTTCGGCCTCGTACCTGGCGGCCCGGCTCTCCTCGTGGCCGTAGACCAGTCCGTAGGTGAAGGAGCTCTCGCCGGCGGCGTGGGCCTGGGCGGCGAGCTCCCGCAGGGTCAGCCGGGTCATGTAGCTGTCCTGGTGTTCGCCGAGCAGGTCCTGGAGGTCCTTGGCGCCGCGGATGGCCCGTTTCGCGGGGCCGCCGAGGGTGTCGAGGGCGGCTTCGGCGGCGTAGCGCAGGCGCTTGGCCTTCTTGCGGGCTTCGTGCAGGGCCTGGTCGCGGGCGGGGCCGGCGGGCTGCCGGAACGCCTCCTCGATCAGGTCGGCCAGTCGGTCGAAGTCCTTGCGGGCGGCCCGGTGGATCGCCTTGGCCGGGTCCTTGGCGGCGGCGGGCCGCAGCGGCGGGCGGGCGATCAGCGCGTCCAGGGAGTCCAGGAGGGCGAGGTAGCGCCGGCTGTTGAGGAGCGCGGCCAGTCGGCGCCGGGAGCCGCCGCGGCGGGCGTTCGCCCAGGTGCGCAGGCGGGTGCGGACGGGGCCGACCAGGTGGGGGCGGGGCAGTTCGGCGAAGTGGCCGGTGAGGCGTTCGGTGAGGACTTCGGCGTCGCGGTCGACGCCGAGTTCGCCGGCGAGCCACTTGAGCTCCGCGGCGAGGTGGTCGGTGGCGGTGCGGTCGAGCACCCGGGAGTAGGAGCGGAAGGTGCTGCGGGCGCGGCGGGTGGCGACGCGCATGCGGTGCACGGAGTCGTGGGTGCCCAGGCGGACGGCGGGGTCGAGCAGGACGAGGGCGTCCCGTTGGGCGGTGAGGTAGGCGAGGACGGGTTCGGCCGCGGTGCCCCGGTGGGGGTCGGGCGGGGCGGTCGCCGGGGGCGGGTGGGGGGCGGTCTCGGCGAGGGCGCGGGCGAGTTTGGAGGCGGAGGCGCTGCGGCGCAGGCCGGCCTTGCGGAGTCTCTTGTCGAGGGCGTCGAGGAGGGCCGGGTCCCGGTCGGGGGCGAGTTCGACCTCGATCTCGGTCCAGCCGGTGGTGGCGTCGCCGTCGGTGAGGCGGTCGGCGCGGACGGTGTCCACGCTGACCTCGGCGAGGAGGGTGCCGTCGGCGTCAAGGAGGTGGACGAGGTCGCGGGCGGAACGGAGTCGAACGACGGGCACCAGGGCGGCGCCCCGGGTGCGGGAGCGGGTCAGCGCGAGGAGGGTGCGCGGCACCGCGGGGGAGAGCGGGGCGTGGATCTCGTCGCGGACGTCCTCGGTGACGGGGAGCTTGAGGTGCCAGCCGGCGTCGGTGCCCCCGGTGCGGCGGCGCAGGGTGACCGCGTGCCGGGCGAGGCGCTGGTCGGCGGTGTCGTAGTAGACGGCGTCCAGGTCGTGGGTGCCGCGGGGGACGGCGGCGTGCACGCCGCGCACGGTGGTGAGGTCCGGGAGGGCCGGGGCGCCGGCGTCCGGGTCGGTGGCTTCGTACTTCCGCTCGATCTCGCGTTGTATATCCGCCATGTACAGAATCTAGTCGGATTCCACCCGGTTCGGCAGACCTCGCGGGCCGGGTCGGGACGGGCGGGAGCGATGGGTCGGGGGTGCCTCCCGGGGGTGCCTCCCGGGCCCCGAGGTGGGCCGGGAGGCAGGTCCTACGCCGAGAGGGGGCGTTGGACGCGGATGGACTGGAGGAGTCCGACCGCGATCCAGACGGCGAACATCGAGGTGCCGCCGTAGGAGACGAAGGGCAGCGGGAGGCCGGCGACGGGCATGATGCCGAGCGCCATGCCGATGTTCTCGAAGGACTGGAACGCGAACCAGGCGATGATGCCGGCGGCGACCACGGTGCCGTACAGCTCGGTGGTCTCGCGGGCGATGCGGCAGGCGCGCCAGAGCAGGACGCCGAGGAGCAGGATGATCAGTCCGCCGCCGATGAAGCCGAGTTCCTCGCCGGCGACCGTGAACACGAAGTCGGTCTGTTGTTCGGGGACGAACTGGCCGGTGGTCTGGGTGCCCTTGAACAGGCCCATGCCGGCGAGGCCGCCGGAGCCGATGGCGATGCGGGCCTGGTTGGTGTTGTAGCCGACGCCGGCCGGGTCGAGGGCGGGGTTGGCGAAGGCGGCGAACCGGTTGATCTGGTACTCGTCGAGCACGTTGAGCTGCCAGACGGCGACGGCGCCGAGGGCGCCGGCGCCCAGCAGGCCGAAGATCCAGCGGTTGGAGGCGCCCGAGGCCAGCAGCACCCCCAGCACGATCATCACCATCACCATGACCGAGCCGAGGTCGGGCATCAGCAGCACGACCGCGATGGGGACGGCGGCGAGCCCGAGGGCCTGGACGACGGTGCGGTGGTCGGGGTGGAGCCGGTCGCCGGCGTCGACCCGGGCGGCCAGCAGCATCGCCATGCCCAGGATGATCGTGATCTTCACGAACTCGGCGGGCTGGAGGGAGAAGCCGCCGCCGATGACGATCCAGGCCCGGGCGCCGTTGATGGTGGCGCCCAGCGGGGTGAGCACCAGCAGCACCAGCAGCACGGAGAGGCCGTACAGGAAGGGCACCACGGTGCGCAGGGTGCGGTGGCCGAGCCAGATGGTGCCGATCATCAGGACGACGCCGATGCCGGTGTTGAGCAGGTGGCGCAGGAGGAAGTAGTAGGGGTCGCCCTCGTTGAGTTCGGTGCGGTTGCGGGTGGCGGAGTAGACGAGGACGGCGCCGATGAGCGAGAGCGCCGTGGCGCAGAGCAGTATCGGCCAGTCGAGGCGGCGCAGCAGGCTGTCCCGGGCGGTGGCCCGGGTCAGCCAGGAGCGTTCGGGGCCGTACCGGGAGACGGAGAAGCCGTTGGTGCCGCTCATCAGTCGCGCCTCCCGGTCGTCGCCGGGGGTCCGGCGAGGGCCCGGGCGGTGGGGGACGGTTCGGGCTGCCCCTTGTAGGGGGCGAGCTTGGGGGCGTCGATGGTGCCGTCCCGCTGGATCTTGGGCAGGCTCTTCTGGGGCTGGGGCAGGAGGGCCTTCTTGGGGTCGATCGCGCCTTCGGGGCTGACCCCGTACAGGGCGTTGTAGACGTTGCGGACGGCGGGTGCGGAGGCGCCGGAGCCGGTGCCGCCCTGGGCGATGGTCATGACGATGGCGTAGTCGTCGGTGTAGCTGGCGAACCAGGAGGTGGTCTGCTTGCCGTGGACCTCGGCGGTGCCGGTCTTGGCGTGCATGGGGATCTCGTCCTGGGGCCAGCCGGTGAACCGCCAGGCGGCGGTGCCGCGGGTGGCGACGCCTTCGAGGGCTTCGTCTATCTCGGCGAGGGTCTTGCGGGACACCGGGAGCTTGCGCTGCACCTTGGGCTCGATCTCGGTGATCTCCTTGCCGTCGGCGCTGATGACGGCCTTGCCGACGGTGGGGTGGTGCATGGTGCCGCCGTTGGCGATGCCGGCGTAGATGGAGGCCATCTGGATGGGGGTGACGAGGGTGTCGCCCTGGCCGATGCTGTAGTTGACGGAGTCACCGGCGCGCATGAGGTTGCCTTCGAGGCAGTTCTCGTAGGAGAGCTGCTGGAGGAAGTCGCCGCCCTTCTTGCCGGTCTTGCACCAGGCGTCCTTGTTGGCCTTCCAGAAGTCGCGCTTCCACTGGCGGTCGGGGACCCGGCCGGTGACCTCGTTGGGGAGGTCGATGCCGGTCTCCGCGCCGAGGCCGAACTCGTGGGCGGTCTCGTAGAACCAGTCCTTGGCGCCCTTCTTGGGCTTGAGGCCGCCGTCGCGCTGCCACTCCTGGTGGGCGAGGCGGTAGAAGACGGTGTCGCAGGAGACCTCCAGGGCCTGGCCGAGGTCGATCGAACCGTAGCCCTTGGACTCGAAGTTGTTGAAGACCTGGCCGCCGATGGCGTAGGAGCTGGAGCACTCGTAGCGGTCGTTGAACCCGTAGCCGGCCTTCACCGCGGCGGCGACCGGGATCACCTTGAAGATGGAGCCGGGGGCGGCCTGGCCCTGGATGGCGCGGTTGAGCAGCGGGTAGTTGGAGGACTTGCCGGTGAGCTTCGCGTAGTCCTTGGCGGTGATGCCGCCGACCCAGGCGTTGGGGTCGTAGGTGGGGTTGGAGGCCATGGCCACCACCCGGCCGGTCTTGGCCTCCATGACGACGATGGCGCCGGAGTCGGCCTTGTAGTTCATGCTGGTGTTGTCGTCGTAGACCTTGCGGGCTTCCTTGAGCGCCTCGTTCAGCTCGTACTCGGCGATCCGTTGGATGCGGGCGTCGATGCTGGTGACGACGTTGGCCCCGGGTTCGGCCTTGTCGCTCTTGGCCTGGCCCATGACGCGGCCGAGGTTGTCGACCTCGTAGCGGGTGACGCCGGCCTTGCCGCGCAGCGCCTTGTCGTACTGGCGCTCCAGGCCGCTGCGGCCGACCTGGTCGGAGCGCAGGTAGGGGGATTCGCTGTCCTTGGCCTTCTCGATCTCGACGTCGGTGACGGGCGAGAGGTAGCCGAGGACCTGTGCGGTGTTGGCGTCGCCGGGGGCGGTGTAGCGGCGCACCGCGGTGGGTTCGGCGGTGATGCCGGGGAAGTCCTCGGCGCGCTCGCGGATCTGGAGGGCCTGCTTGGGGGTGGCCTCGTCGGTGATGGGGATGGGCTGGTAGGGGGAACCGTTCCAGCAGGGCTGGGGGGTCTCGGCGTCGCAGAGCCGGACCTTGTCGGTGATCTCCTTGGGCCGTACGCCGAGGACCCCGGCGAGCTTGGTGAGGACGGCCTTGCCGTCGTCGTCCATCTTCATCAGGTCGGTGCGGGAGGCGGAGACCACCAGCCGGGTCTCGTTGTCGGCGAGGGGCACGCCGCGGGCGTCGAGGATGGAGCCGCGCACGGCGGGTTGCACCACGCGCTGGACGCCGTTGCCGTCCGCCTCGGCCGCGAACTCCTCGCCGTTGCGGATCTGGAGGTACCAGAGCCGTCCGCCGAGGGTGAGCAGCAGGGAGACCACGAGCACCTGGATGACGACGAGTCGGATCTGGACCCGCGGGGTGCGGCCGGTCTCCGGGATGTTGGTCACAGTCGCTTGGCCCCCTTGACCTTGATGCGGCCGGCGCGGGCCACCCGGGCCCGGGCCGCCTTGGCGCGCAGTCCGCCGCGCTGGCTGCCGATCCGCAGTCCGGTGCCGGAGGCGAGCCAGCCGGCGGAGACGTCGCTCTTGGCCGCGGCGTTGGTCTCGGCGAGCGGATCGTTGTCGAGGCGGCGGGCGAGCGCCATGATGAACGGCACGGTGAACGGCGCGAGCAGCAGGTCGTACAGCGCCGCGGTGAACAGCAGGCCGCCGAGGCCCACGTGGCGGGCGGCGGTGTCGCCGACGAGGGCGCCGACGCCCGCGTAGAGCAGGGTGGAACCGACGGCGGAGCCGACCACGACGACCATCGGCCCGAGCGCGGACTGGAGCCGGCCGGTCTCCGGTTTGGCGAGTCCGGCGAGGTAGCCGATCACGCACAGCACCAGCGCGTAGCGGCCGACCGCGTGGTCGGCGGGGGGCGCCAGGTCGGCGAGGAGTCCGGCGCCGAAGCCGATCAGTGTGCCGCCGACGTGCCCGTAGACCAGGGCGAGGCCGACGACGGTGAGCAACAACAGGTCGGGGACGGCGCCGGGCAGTTGCAGCCGGGCGAGGACGCTCACCTGGACGACCAGGGCGGCCACCACCAGGGTGGCCGAGAGCAGCATCCGGTTGACGCGCATGGTCGGGCTCCTACTGCTCTGCGGTCTGCCCGGCCTGGCCGGGCGCCTGCGCGGACGGGGTGACGGTGACCGTCACGGTCGGCGTGGGCGTGGGCTTCGGGGCGGGCGGCAGCACCGCGTCCCGGGGGTCCTCGCGGGGGGCCTCGACGACGATGCCGACGATGTCGAGCTTGGTGAAGCCGACGTAGGGCTCGACGTAGACGGTGCGGGTGAGGTCGCCGCCGGAGGGGTCGACGCGGACCACCCGGCCGACCGGGACGCCGGGGACGAACGGCTTGTCGGCGCTGGAGCCGAAGGTGACGAGCCGGTCGCCCTTCTTCACCTTGGACTTGCCGTTGAGCAGGCTGACGCGCAGCGGGCCGTCGCCGCCGCCGGAGGTGAAGCCGAGCTCGTCGGTCTTCTCCATGCGGGTGCCGACGGTGAAGTCGGGGTCGTTGGCGAGCAGCACGGTGGCGGTGGAGGGGCCGACGGTGGTGACCCGGCCGACGAGTCCGTCGCCGTTGAGGACGGTCATGTCGCGGGTGACGCCGTCGCGGGCGCCGACGTCGAGGGTGACGGTCCAGGAGAAGCCCTGGGCGGCTCCTATGCCGATGACCTCGGCGGCCTTGATGCCGTACCGGCCGGCGCCGGCCTTCTTCAGCAGGGCGTCGAGTTGGCGGACCCGGCTGCGGTTGCGGTCGTCGCTGCCGAGGCGGGCCTTGAGGGCGGCGTTCTCGCGTTCCAGGACGGCGATCCGGTCGTGCCGTTCACCGGAGTCGCGGACGGCGCCGATGGCGTTGCCGATGGGGTCGACCGCCGAGGACACCCCGTCCTGCACCGGGCCCAGCACCGTGGCGGCGGCCCGGCGGGCGCCGTCGACCGGGGAGTCCTCCCCGCCCCTGATGTCCACGGTGATCAGCGCGAACGCGATGACGACCAGCAGCACCAGGAGCAGTCGGCTCTCTCGTGTGTCCCTCACGTGCGGCGGCCGTGCCTTCCTCGTCGGAATGTGCGGAGCGTACGGAAATCGGTGGCTGTGGTCCTCCCGGCCGTCCGGCGAGCCGGACGGCCGACCGCTCCCCCGCGGCTGCGACGGTCACCGTCGTGGCGTGGGGGCGGGCCGGCGGCTCACCTGCGGGGCTGGGCGTCCAGCACCTGCTGGAGCGCCTCGAACTCCTCGACGCACTTGCCGGAGCCGAGCGCGACGGAGTCGAGCGGGTCCTCGGCGATGTGGATCGGCATGCCGGTCTCGCGGCGCAGCCGCTCGTCGAGGCCGCGCAGCAGGGCGCCGCCGCCGGTCAGGACGATGCCCCGGTCCATGACGTCGCCGGAGAGTTCGGGCGGGCACTTGTCGAGGGTGGTCTTCACCGCGTCCACGATCGCGTTCACGGGTTCCTCGATGGCCTTGCGGACCTCGGCGGCCGAGATGACCACGGTCTTGGGCAGGCCCGAGACCAGGTCGCGGCCGCGGATCTCGGTGTGCTCGTCCTGATCGAGGTCGTACGCGGAGCCGATGGTGATCTTGATCTGTTCGGCGGTGCGCTCGCCCAGCAGGAGGCTGTACTCCTTCTTGATGTGCTGGATGATCGCGTTGTCCAGTTCGTCGCCGGCGACCCGGATCGACTGGGCCGTGACGATGCCGCCGAGGGAGATCACCGCGACCTCGGTGGTGCCGCCGCCGATGTCCACCACCATGTTGCCGGTGGCCTCGTGGACCGGGAGCCCCGAGCCGATGGCGGCGGCCATGGGCTCCTCGATGATGTGCACCTGCCGGGCACCGGCCTGGGAGGACGCCTCGATGACCGCACGGCGTTCGACGCCCGTGATGCCCGAGGGCACGCAGACGACGACCCGGGGACGGGCGAGGTAGCGCCGCTTGTGGATCTTCAGGATGAAGTAGCGGAGCATCCGCTCGGTGATCTCGAAGTCGGCGATCACCCCGTCCTTCAGGGGGCGCACGGCCACGATGTTGCCCGGGGTGCGCCCGATCATCTTCTTCGCTTCCGAGCCGACCGCGAGGATGCCACCGGTGTTGGTGTTGATCGCGACCACGGACGGCTCGTTGAGCACGATCCCCCGGCCCCTGACGTACACCAGCGTGTTGGCGGTCCCGAGGTCGACAGCCATGTCACGGCCGATGAACGACATGTTGTTCCCCAAGAGGATGCGTCTGGCCTTCCCGGACGGAGCACATGAGTGCTCCTCAGGTCGGCGTGTGTGTGCTGTGTGGCGTGGAGGCTTCCATCGTAGTCTCGCCTGCACGGACACGGCGCGAGGGTCTTCGCCATTGTCAGCAGATGAACCGTCGCCCCGCTATGGGGGACGTGCGGATGGAGCCATGCGTTCCCCCGATCGGCGTGCACATGTCCGAAGGGTCGCTCCCCGGTGGGGCCGGGCGCCGTGAGGGGGTGTCAGCGCTCGCCGGTGTGCGGGCGGCACTGGGCCCCGCACGGGCCCGGGCCGCGGGGGCCGGTCAGACGAGACCGGGGAAGAAGATCTTCAGCTCGCGCTCCGCCGACTCCTCGGAGTCCGAGGCGTGGATCAGGTTCTCCCGGGTGACGGTGCCGAAGTCGCCGCGGATGGAACCGGGGGCCGCCGCGATCGGGTCGGTGGGGCCGGCCAGCGTGCGGATGCCCTCGATGACCCGCTCGCCCTCCACCACCAGCGCGACCACCGGGCCGGAGGACATGAAGGCGATCAGCGGCTCGTAGAAGACCTTGCCGACGTGCTCGGCGTAGTGCTGCTCCAGGGTCGCCCCGTCCAGGGTGCGCAGTTCCAGCGCGGTGATCCGCCAGCCCGCCTTGCGCTCGATGCGGCCGACGATCTCGCCCACCAGACCGCGCTGGACGGCGTCGGGCTTGAGGAGGACGAGGCTGCGCTGGGTCATGGGTGTGGACTCCTTCGATCACCGGTGTGCGAGTGCTCAGAGGGTACAGGCAAGGCACCGGATACCGTCACGCAGCGTCAGGCCCTGGGCTGACCGTGGACTCCTCGCTCATCGCCGCCCACCGGGCCTTCGCCTCGTCGACCTTCCGGCCGAAGTGGATCGAGGCCCACCACAGCACGCCGAAGCAGACGCCCAGCACGAACATCACCGGGACGTAGAACCCGGCGGCGACCAACAGGACCTGGAGCGCCCAGCCGAGCCGCACCCCCGTCTCCCGGCCGACCATGCCGCACAGCAGCAGGCTGAGCACCATCAGCACCCCGCACACGGTCCACACCGTGCCCGCGGAGAGGTCCGGGTCCTTCATCGCGACCAGCCCGGCGAACCCGATCACGAAGAACTCGGCGAGCAGGGTGGACGAACACAGGGTGCGCATGGGTCAGCCCCTCCCGAGGAGCAGTCGGGCGTCGCCGACGGTGAACACGGAACCGGTGACGAGCACTCCCCCGCCGGAGAACTCGCCCTCCTCCTCGGCGAGGGTGACCGCCGCCTCGATGGCGTCGTCGAGCCGGGGCTCCACCTGGACCCGGTCCTCGCCGAACACCTCCACCGCGATCGCGGCGAGTTCGTCGGCGCCCAGCGCGCGGTGGGTGGAGTGCTGGGTGACGACGACCTCCGCGAAGACCGGCTCGAAGGCTTCGAGCAGCCCCCGGGCGTCCTTCTCGGCGCTGGTCGCCACCACGCCGATCAGCCGGCTGAAGCCGAAGGCCTCGCCCAGCGACTCGGCCACCGCCCGGGCGCCGGCCGGGTTGTGCGCGGCGTCCAGGACCACCGTCGGCGAACGGCGGACGACCTCCAGCCGCCCCGGAGAGGTGACCGCGGCGAACGCCTTGCGGACCGTGTCCACGTCCAGCGGGCGCGCGTGCTGGGCGCCGACCCCGAAGAACGCCTCCACCGCGGCGAGCGCCACGGCCGCGTTGTGCGCCTGGTGAATGCCGTGCAGCGGGAGGAAGACCTCCTCGTACTCGCCGCCGAGGCCGCGCAGGTTGAGCAACTGCCCGCCCACTGCGACCTGTCGGGCCAGCACCCCGAACTCCAGCCCCTCGCGGGCCACCGTGGCGTCGACCCCGACGGCCTTCTTCAGCAGCACCTGCGCCGCGTCGACCGGCTGTTGGGCCAGGATCACCGTCGCGCCCGGCTTGACGATCCCGGACTTCTCGACCGCGATCTCCCCGGGCGTGGAGCCCAGCCGGTCGGTGTGGTCCAGGTCGATGGGGGTCACCACGGCCACCGAGGCGTCGATGACGTTGGTGGCGTCCCAGGCGCCGCCCATGCCGACCTCGACCACCGCCACGTCGACGGGGGCGTCCGCGAAGGCCGCGTACGCCATGGCGGTCAGCACCTCGAAGAAGGAGAGCCGGTAGTCCTGCTGGGCGTCGACCATCTCCACGTACGGCTGGACGTCCCGGTACGTCTCCACGAACCGTTCGGGGGCGATCGGGGCCCCGTCCAGACTGATCCGCTCGGTGATCGACTGCACGTGGGGCGAGCTGTACCGGCCGGTGCGCAGGTCGAAGGCGCCGAGCAGGGCCTCGATCATGCGGGCGGTGGAGGTCTTGCCGTTGGTGCCGGTGATGTGGATCGACGGGTACGAGCGCTGCGGCTCGCCCAGGACGTCCATCAGCGCGGCGATGCGCCGGACGGACGGCTCCAGCTTGGTCTCGCCCCAGCGGGACGCCAACTCCGTCTCCACCTCGCGCAGCGCCCGGTCGACCTCGGGGTCCTCGGGGCGGCCGGGCAGGTCCTGCTCGCCCGCACCGCCCTGGGTGCGCAGGGTGCGGCTCCCCGCCTCGATCACCGCGAGGTCGGGGTCGCGGTCGGTCTCGGCCTCGACGATCTCGTCGAAGCGGTCGAACCCGCCGGCCTCGTCGTCGGGGAACCCGTCCACGGGGTCCGAGGGGGCACGGTCCGGGTCGTCAGGGGGGAACTCGCTCACGGGGGCCAGTCTACGGAGCCCCGCCGACAGCGGCGCACCGGCCGTCGGATCCGCGGCGGCCGGGGGCACCCGGGAACGCCCCGGCCCGGCGCCGGTCGCGGGGACCGGGCCGGGCCGGGGGGTGCGGATTGGTGCTCCCGGTGGCCGTCAGGCGGCGGGGAGCCGCTCCAGCTGCGCCTCGATGCGGACGATGTCCTCCTCCGCCTTGGCGAGCCGACCGCGGATCTTGTCGACCACCTGATCGGGCGCCTTGGCCAGGAACGCCTCGTTGCCGAGCTTGGCCGTGGCCTGCGCCTTCTCCTTCTCGGCGGCGGCCAGGTCCTTGGCGAGCCGCTTGCGCTCGGCGGCCACGTCGATGGTGCCCGACAGGTCCAGGGCCACCTCGACGCCCGCCACCGGCAGGGTGGCCGTGGCGGCGAAGCCCTCGCCCTCCGGCTGGAGCCGCAGCAGCTGCCGGACGGCGGCCTCGTGCGGGGCCAGCGGCGAGCCGTCCAGGGTCAGCCGCGCGGGCACCCGCTGGCCGGGCTGGAGTCCCTGGTCGGCGCGGAAGCGGCGGACCTCGGTGACCAGCTGCTGGACGGTGCCGATCTCCCGCTCGGCGGCGGGGTCCCGGAAGCCGCTGTCCTCGGGCCAGGCGGCGATCACCACGGACTCGCCCCCGGTGAGGGTGGTCCACAGGGTCTCGGTCACGAACGGGACGATCGGGTGCAGCAGCCGCAGCGTCACGTCGAGGACCTCGCCGAGGACCCGTCCGGAGACCCGGGCCGCCTCGCCGCCGGCCATGAACGTGGTCTTGGACAGCTCCACGTACCAGTCGAAGACCTCGTCCCACGCGAAGTGGAACAGCGCGTCGGAGAGCTTGGCGAACTGGTAGTCCTCGTAGAGGGCGTCGACCTCGGCGATGGTGGCGTTGAGCCGGGAGAGGATCCACCGGTCCGTCGCGGAGAGCTGCTCGACGGGCGGCAGTTCGCCCTCGACGGTGGCCCCGTTCATCAGCGCGAACCGGGTCGCGTTCCAGATCTTGTTGGCGAAGTTCCGGGAGCCCTGCACCCAGTCCTCGCCGATCGGCACGTCCACGCCCGGGTTGGCGCCGCGCGCCAGCGTGAAGCGCAGCGCGTCGGAGCCGTACGTGTCCATCCAGTCCAGCGGGTTGACCGCGTTGCCGAAGGACTTCGACATCTTCTTGCCGAACTGGTCGCGGACCATGCCGTGCAGCACCACGGTCTTGAACGGCGGGGTGCCGTCCATCGCGTAGAGGCCGAACATCATCATCCGGGTGACCCAGAAGAACAGGATGTCGTAGCCGGTGACCAGGATGGAGTTCGGATAGAACTTCGCGAGGCTCTCGGTGCGCTCGGGCCAGCCGAGGGTGGAGAACGGCCACAGGCCGGAGGAGAACCAGGTGTCGAGGACGTCGGTGTCCTGGTGCCAGCCCTCGCCGGACGGCGGCTCCTCGTCCGGGCCGACGCAGACGACCTCGCCGTCCGGGCCGTACCAGACCGGAATGCGGTGGCCCCACCACAGCTGGCGCGAGATGCACCAGTCGTGCAGGTTGTCCACCCAGTCGAAGTACCGCTTCTCCATCTCCTGCGGGTGGATCGCCACCTCGCCGCTGCGCACCGCGTCCCCGGCGGCCTGGGCGAGCGGGGCGACCTTGACCCACCACTGGAGGGAGAGCCGGGGCTCGATGGTGGTCTTGCAGCGCGAGCAGTGGCCCACGGAGTGGACGTACGGGCGCTTCTCGGCCACGATCCGGCCCTCGGCGCGGAGCGCGGCGACGATGGCGCTGCGGGCCTCCAGCCGGTCCAGTCCCTGGAACGGGCCGGGGGTGGTGATGACGGCGTGCTCGTCCATCACCGTGACCGTGGGCAGGTCGTGGCGCTGGCCGATCTCGAAGTCGTTGGGGTCGTGCGCCGGGGTCACCTTGACGGCGCCGGTGCCGAACTCGGGGTCGACGTGCGTGTCCGCCACCACCGGGATGCGCCGGTCGGTGAGCGGCAGGGCGATGGTCCGGCCGACGAGGTGGCGGTAGCGCTCGTCCTCGGGGTGGACGGCGACCGCGGTGTCCCCGAGCATCGTCTCGGCCCGGGTGGTCGCCACGACCAGGGAGTCCTCGCCCTCGCCGTAGCGGATGGAGACCAACTCGCCGTCGTCGTCCTGGTACTCGACCTCGATGTCCGAGATGGCGGTGAGGCAGCGGGGGCACCAGTTGATGATGCGCTCGGCCCGGTAGATCAGCTCGTCGTCGAAGAGCCGCTTGAAGATCGTCTGGACGGACCGGGAGAGGCCCTCGTCCATGGTGAAGCGCTCCCGCGACCAGGCCACGCCGTCACCGAGGCGACGCATCTGACCGGAGATCTGCCCGCCGGACTCCTCCTTCCACCGCCACACCCGCTCGACGAACGCCTCCCGGCCGAGGTCGTGCCGGGACTTGCCCTCCTTGCCCAGTTCGCGCTCGACGACGTTCTGGGTGGCGATGCCCGCGTGGTCCATGCCGGGCTGCCACAGGGTCTCGAAGCCCTGCATCCGCTTGCGGCGGGTGGCGGCGTCGATCAGCGTGTGCTCGAAGGCGTGCCCGAGGTGCAGGCTGCCGGTGACGTTGGGCGGCGGGATGACGACGGTGAACGGCGGCTTGTCGCTCTTCTCGTCCGCTTCGAAGTAACCGCGCTCCACCCAGCGCTCGTAGAGCTTCCCCTCTACCTCGGCCGGCGCGTACTGGGTCGGCAGTTCGGTGCTGGGGCTCTGGTTCTGCTGCTGAGAGTTCTCGGTCACGCGCCCAGTTTAGGGGCGTCACGGTCCCGTGCAGAAACCACGGGTTTCGTAACGGTGCCCACCCCGCCGCTGCCCCGCGCCCGGGCGTTGGGTCAGGATGTCGGAAGCACATAAACATCGGGGAGGAACGTTCCATGAGCAACCACCAGCCGGGCCCGTACGGCGGCGGCCAGCCGGGGCAGCCGGGGCCGTACGGCCAGCCGGGTCCTTACGGCCAGCCGCCGCAGGCCCCGCAGCCCGGCTACGGCTACCCCCAGCAGCCTCCCCAGCCCGGGTACGGCCAGGCCCAGCCGGGCTACGGCCAGCCGCAGCAGCACGGCCAGCCCCCGCAGCCCGGCTACGGCTTCCCCCAGCAGCCGGGTCAGCCGGGGTACGGCTTCCCGCAGCAGCCGGTGCCGGCGGGCGGCAAGAAGAAGACCGGGCTGATCATCGGCGTGGCGGTCGCCGTGGTCGCCGCGGCCGGCCTCGGGGCGTTCCTGGTGTTGGGCGGCGGGGAGTCCGGCCTCGCGGACGACGGCCCGCACAAGCTGACCATCCCGGAGAAGGTGATCAACGGCGAGTACAAGCGGCTGACCCCCGAGAAGCCCGCCGAGGACGCCTCTTCCTCGGACACCGGCAAGGAACTCGCCAAGAGCGGGGTCACCGGCGCCAAGGCGGTCTCCGCCATGTGGGCCACGATCGACCTGTCCCCCGGCGCCCAGCCCACACCGAAGCAGATCGCCTCCTCCAAGGCGGTCACCTTCATCGGTCTCTACGGCAAGGTGAAGGACCCGGAGGCCGCCGTCGACGCCTCCTTCGCCTCCATGGCCCAGGAGAAGGCCGAGCAGCTCAAGGTGGTCGGTGAGGTCAAGACGGTCGAGCCGGACAACGGGGACGGCGCGGTGTTCAAGTGCCAGCAGGCCCAGGCCAAGGACCGGGACGGCAAGATCGACACCCAGTACATCTGCATGTGGGCCGACTACAGCACGCTGGCCATGGTGATCCCCGCGGAGAGCGGCAACGGCGTCTCGCTGAACGTCTCGGCGCAGGTGACGGCGGACCTCCGCAAGGACATCCGGGTCAAGGACTGACTGACCGCCGGCAGACGAACGGGCCCCGGACGACGGATCGTCCGGGGCCCGTTCGTGCGGTGCGGCGGGTCAGGCGCTCTTCTGCTCGCCCGATCCGCGGCCCCGGGAGTCCCGGGGGATCAGCGTCGGGTTGACGTTGGAGTGCACCACGTCCGCGGTGATGACCACCCTGGCCACGTCCTTGCGGGACGGCACCTCGTACATCACCGACTGGAGGACCTCCTCCATGATGGCGCGCAGACCGCGGGCACCCGTCTGGCGCAGGATCGCCTGGTCCGCGATGGCCTCCAGCGCGTCCCGCTCGAAGTCCAGCTCCACGCCGTCCAGTTCGAACAGCCGCTCGTACTGCTTCACCAGGGCGTTGCGGGGCTCCACCAGGATCTGGAGGAGGGCCTCGCGGTCCAGGTTGTGCACCGAGGTGATGACCGGGAGCCGGCCGATGAACTCCGGGATCATCCCGAACTTGACCAGGTCCTCGGGCATGACGTTCTCGAACTGGTCCTTGGACTCGATCTCCCGCTTGGAGCGGATGGTCGCCCCGAAGCCGATGCCCTTGGCACCCGCCCGCGACTCGATGATCTTCTCCAGGCCGGCGAACGCCCCACCCACGATGAACAGCACGTTCGTCGTGTCGATCTGGATGAACTCCTGGTGCGGGTGCTTCCGTCCGCCCTGCGGGGGCACGGAGGCGGTGGTGCCCTCCAGGATCTTCAACAGGGCCTGCTGGACGCCCTCTCCGGAGACGTCACGCGTGATCGACGGGTTCTCGCTCTTGCGGGCGACCTTGTCGATCTCGTCGATGTAGATGATGCCGGTCTCGGCCTTCTTGACATCGTAGTCGGCCGCCTGGATCAGCTTCAGCAGGATGTTCTCGACGTCCTCGCCGACGTAGCCGGCCTCGGTGAGCGCGGTCGCGTCCGCGATGGCGAACGGGACGTTCAGCATCCGGGCGAGCGTCTGCGCGAGCAACGTCTTGCCGGAGCCGGTGGGGCCCAGCAGCAGGATGTTGGACTTGCCCAACTCGATGATGTCGTCGCGCCCTTGGGAGCTCGCGCTCTCTCCCGCCTGGACGCGTTTGTAGTGGTTGTAGACCGCGACCGAGAGGGCCTTCTTCGCGGCCTCCTGGCCGACGACGTAGCCCTCCAGGAACTCGTAGATCTCGCGGGGCTTGGGGAGTTCCTCCCACCGCACTTCGCTCGACTCGGCGAGTTCCTCTTCGATGATCTCGTTGCAGAGGTCGATGCACTCGTCGCAGATGTACACACCGGGGCCTGCGATGAGCTTCTTGACCTGCTTCTGGCTCTTGCCGCAGAACGAGCACTTGAGCAGATCGCCGCCGTCACCGATGCGTGCCACGAGGTGCTTCCCCTTCGCCTGGGAGACGCCCGTGCAAGCGACTCCTGGTGCCTCATATTCGACGGTACCTTGCCGGGCCCCCCGTTCGGGCCCCCCTTGGCGCGGTTCGCGTCGTCTCCCGTGAACCCGGGCGGATTCAGCGGGAGACGACGACGGTACGTCAAGGGGCAGCAAATCATGCCGTGGCGGGTCACACGACCTTGGAGTTGTTCATCTTCCGGGTGGAGATGATCTGGTCGATCAGACCGTACGACAGGGCGTCCTCCGCCGTCAGGATCTTGTCGCGCTCGATGTCCTCGCGGATCTTCTCGATCGGCGTGGTGGAGTGCTTGGCGAGCATCTCCTCCAGCTGCGCGCGCATCCGCAGGATCTCGTTCGCGGCGATCTCCAGGTCGGAGACCTGGCCCCGGCCCGTCTCGCTGTACGGCTGGTGGATCAGCACCCGCGCGTTGGGCAGCGCCATGCGCTTGCCCGGGGTGCCGGCGGCCAGCAGGATCGCCGCCGCCGAGGCGGCCTGACCCATGCACACGGTCTGGATGTCCGGCTTCACGAACTGCATGGTGTCGTAGATCGCGGTGAGCGCCGTGAACGAGCCGCCGGGGCTGTTGATGTACACGGAGATGTCGCGGTCCGGGTCCATCGACTCCAGGCACAGCAGCTGCGCCATGACGTCGTTGGCGGAGGCGTCGTCGATCTGGACGCCGAGGAAGATCACCCGCTCCTCGAAGAGCTTCGCGTACGGGTCGTACTCGCGCACGCCCTGGGAGGTGCGCTCCACGAAACGGGGGATGACGTAGCGGGATTCAGCGCGGGGGCCGGTGTACTCGGCCTCCGTGCGGGCGTAGAGGCCGCGGCCGGGGAAGTCGTTCATTGGGTCACTCTCCTGAAGGGCGCCGAGGCGCGTGGCGGTCGACTGGGGGCTCGGTGGGACCGGTTTCCGCGCCGGCTCAGGCCGCCCCGGTGCCACCGCCGCCCGGCATGCCCGCCGCGGTGGGCATGATGTCGTCGATCAGGCCGTACTCCTTGGCCTCGATCGGGTCGAACCAACGGTCGCGGTCCGAGTCACGGGTGATCTGCTCCACGCTCTGGCCGGTGTGGAACGAGGTCAGCTCGGCCATCCGCTTCTTGGTGTGCAGCAGCCGCTCCGCGTGGATCTTGATGTCCGAGGCGGAGCCCGCGAGGCCCGCGGACGGCTGGTGAATGAGGATCTCCGCGTTCGGGAGGGCGAAGCGCTTGCCCGGGGTGCCCGCGCTGAGCAGGAACTGCCCCATCGAGGCCGCCATGCCCATGGCGATCGTCACCACGTCGTTCTTGATGTACTGCATGGTGTCGTAGATCGCCATGCCCGCGGTGATCGAGCCGCCGGGGCTGTTGATGTAGAGGTAGATGTCCTTCTCCGGATCGGAGGCAAGGAGCAGCAGCTGTGCGGTGATCTTGTTCGCGATGTCGTCGTCGACCGGCTGGCCGAGGAAGATGATCCGCTCGTTGAGCAGCCGGTTGTAGACCTGGTCACCGAGGCCACCACCGATGGAGGGCTCGCCGGCGGCGGAGGGCATCAGATTCGTCACGTATCCACCTGCTCGTCTTACGACGGCGCCGGGCCGTCTCACGTCTTCCGCTGGGGCACGGGGCCCCGCGCTGCGCCGCGTCGCGGCGGGTACGGGGGCTCCCCTGCCCTCGTATTCATGGACCCTAACGCGATGGCGGCCGAGGGCCATCCCGCACGGGGAACTGTTCGCTGTCAGCGCAGGTGGCCGGGGCGGGGCGGGGCCGTCGCCGCGGGGGCCGTCCGGCCCCGTCGCGGCGCCGTCGCCGGGCCCGCGAACGGGAGCAGGGCCCGGAGGCGCGCATGCGCTTCCGGGCCCTGCTCGGGGTCCACGGCGTCGAACCGCGGGAGGGGTCAGGCCGAGGGGGCCTCGCCCTTGTCCGCCTTCGCCTCGGCCTCGGTGCCTTCCGCGGCCTCGACGACCTCGGTGGCCTCGGCGACCTCGTCCTCGTCGTCGTCCAGGTCGACGACCTCGCCGTTGGTGTCCTTCACCGTGGCGGCCTCGACCACGACGGCCAGCGCCTTGCCGCGGGCGACCTCGCCCACCAGCATCGGAACCTGACCGCCCTCGACGACCGCCTGGGCGAACTGGTCGGGGGACATGCCGGAGGAAGCGGCCCGCCGCATGAGGTGCTCGGTGAGCTCCTCCTGGTTGACGTTCAGCTTCTCCTTGCTGACCAGCTCGTCCAGGACGAACTGGGTCTTGATGCCCTTGATCGCCGCGGCCTTGGTCTCGTCCTCGAACTCCTCGGCGGTCTTGCCCTGGATCTCCAGGTACTTGTCGAGGGTCAGGCCCATCTGGCCGAGCTGGTGGTGCTCCAGGTTGTGCTTGCGGGTGTTGACCTCGTCCTCAAGGAGCTTCTCGGGGACGGGGACCTCGACCAGTTCGAGCAGCTTCTCCAGCACCCGCTCCTGGGCCTGGGTCGCCTGGTCGTACTGCTTCATGTTCTCCAGGCGCTTGCGGCTGTCCGCCCGCAGCTCGTCCAGCGTGTCGAACTCGGAGGCGAGCTGCGCGAACTCGTCGTCCAGCTCGGGCAGTTCGCGCGCGGCGACCTGGGTGACCTTGACGCTGACCTCGGCGTCCTTGCCCTCGGCCGAGCCGCCCTTGAGCTGGGAGGTGAAGGTGGCCTCGCCACCGGCCTCCAGGCCCGTCACGGCGTCGTCGACGCCGTCCAGCAGCTCACCGGAGCCGATGGTGTAGGTGACGCCGCTGGCGACGCCGTCGTCGAGCACCTCGCCGTCGACCTTGGCCTCCAGGTCGATCGTCACGACGTCGCCCTCGGCGGCGGCGCGCTCGACCGGAGAGGTGGAGGCGAAGCGGCCGCGCAGCTCCTCGACGGCCTTGTCGACGTCCTCGTCGGTCACCTCGACCGCGTCCACCTCGACCTCGATGCCCGAGTAGTCGGGGATCTCGATGGCCGGACGGACGTCGACCTCGGCGGTGAAGTTCAGCGTCTCGCCGTCCTTCAGCTCCGTGATGTCGACCTCGGGCTGGCCCAGGACGTTCAGCTCGGCCTCGTTGACCGCTTCGGTGTAGAACTTCGGGAGGGCGTCGTTGACGGCCTCCTCCAGCACCGCACCGCGGCCGAAGCGCTGGTCGATGACCCGGGCGGGGATCTTGCCCTTGCGGAAGCCCTTCACCGTGACCTGCTGGTTGATCTTCTTGTACGCCGCGTCGAGGCTGGGCTTGAGCTCCTCGAAGGGCACCTCGACAGTGAGCCGAACCCGGGTCGGGTTCAGGGTCTCCACGGCGCTCTTCACGGTTCGGTCTCCTTGTGGCTGACTGCTGGGGTGTCTGCCGGGCCGCTCCCGGAACGGGGAACCTCGGCACAGTAGCGGCCCTGAGAGACGTACGTGTGCGTGTACAGAGCTGCCACGACCGTCTCGGCCGGGGCAGTGCTGCGTACAAAACGTGCGGACACACGGGCGCGCAGTGTGCATAGTAGCCGCAGGCGATACACCGCCCCAAAGGCGAT
This sequence comes from Streptomyces sp. NPDC002490, assembly GCF_040296045.1. Classification (NCBI taxonomy): domain Bacteria; kingdom Bacillati; phylum Actinomycetota; class Actinomycetes; order Kitasatosporales; family Streptomycetaceae; genus Streptomyces; species Streptomyces sp. NPDC002490. Next base: position 224,842 of record NZ_JBEOWM010000002.1, read on the forward strand.
CTTCGCGTGGTCGGGGTGGCGGGATTTGAACCCACGGCCTTCCGCTCCCAAAGCGGACGCGCTACCAAGCTGCGCCACACCCCGTCGGTGCGACACGTAGGGTACATGGCCGCAGGCAGTGGGGCCGCCGCATTTTCCGGGGCGGCCCGATCACCGGAAACGGGTGTGCGCCCCGGGCCCGCGACCCGCTAGGATGCACATCGAGTCGCGGTCGATGACCTGCGGTTCGTCCGTGCGGGCGTAGCTCAATGGTAGAGCCCTAGTCTTCCAAACTAGCTACGCGGGTTCGATTCCCGTCGCCCGCTCCAGTCAGTGCGATCGAGGCCGGTCCCGGGGTTCCCGGGCCGGCCTCGCCGCGTTCCTCCCGGGCTCGGGCGGCTCGCTTCCGGCCGCCCGCGACGTCTCCCGCCCGTCGCCTTCGGCCTCCCGCCCGGCACGCCTCGGCGACGGAGTGCACGGTCGGGTGACGGCACGTGTTCGCCGGGGCGGCCGCGTGGGCACACGGGGGCGGGCGACGGAGGGCGGCCGGGCGCCCGCGCCGGTGCACCCGGGGGTCCGTCACGCCCCGGGCGCGTCGCCACCCGGGCCGCGGCCCGGTGCGGGCGGCCGGACGTGCCGGCGACGGGCCCGGCTCAGAAGTCGATCGAGGCGATCGAGTTGCCGACCGCGTTGAGGAAGCGCTGGATGTCGTCGGCCATCCCGGTCGACGCGAGGAAGAAGCCGAAGAGCACCGCGACGACCGCCGGCCCCGCCTTCAGGGACCCGCCCCGTATCAACACCACGAGGATGATCGCCAACAGCAGTACCACTGATAGCGAGATGGCCACTCTGATCACACACCCTCGGTCGGTTCCGCTCCCGGATCGGGGTGTCCGCTCTCGCACACCCCACCAGAACCATCGTGCCACCAACGGACCCCGACCATGCGGGCCGTGACGGAACGTCGTCCTCCGCGGCCTCCGGCGCCCGCCGGATCCACCCGGCCCGCACCCCGGCGCCCTCGCCCCCGGACGCCCTTTGAGGGGCGCTCGACGCGGGCCGGAAGGGCAAGGCGCCCGGAACGGTCGTCACAGGGGGGCGGACGGCGAGCAGTTGAGCGGAGGGCCGGTGCGCGTCCGGGGGCGCGGGCCCGACGCGGAGAATTCCACGGGCCCGCGCGCGAGTGAATTCCCCTCGATGGTTTCACTACTCACGCATCATGTTCGCAGGCATTTCGAATTGTTGAGGAAGCCACAACGCGAGGGGACCCCGAACATGATCACCACCAGGTCACCACACCTCCGGACACGACGCCCGATGGGCCATTGGGAGACATTCCACCAGCGCCGCCCGTGGATGGTATGACCCACTTAAGGATGATGAAGGAGTATATAAAGACCAACTTCGCAGCCTGCTCATGGACTTCGAACCCGTCATCGAACGGTGCGTGCACTTCTCCGAAATCGGGGTACGCGCACCCCCTGGGCCGATTTCCCGGCGTGGGATGCCCGACCGAAGGGAGAACGGAGCAAGAACAGCGCGAAAGACGACCGGAGTCGTTCACCACACACCGTCCCCGACGCTAGGGTTCCTCCAATGTTTCCCACTGCCCCGCCCCACGCACGTGCGGTGAGGTCGCGGATCGTCTCCCCCAGTTCCTGGTGGGAGGGCCTGTGACCAACTCGCTGCGACCGACCGGTCGTCATCCGGCGCCCTCACCCCCGCCCACCTCGCCCGACCCGCCCCCCGGTACGGATCCCGCCGAAGCGCGCGACCCCGACGACCTCGCGGACGGCGTACCCACCCCGCGCTCCCGGCGGGCCGAGCACCTGCTCACCACGCCGGTGCCCCCCGATCCCGGCGCCCGTCCCGCCACACAACGCGACCCCTTCTTCGACAACGCCAAGTACCTGGCCATCGTCCTGGTCGCGATGGGACACGCCTGGGAGCCGTTGACGGACCAGAGCCGCACGGCCACCGCGCTCTACCTCTTCGTGTACGCCTTCCACATGCCCGCCTTCATCCTGATCTCGGGCTACTTCTCGCGGAGCTTCGACATGAGCCCCGCCCGGGTCCGGAAGCTGCTCACCACCGTGGTGGCGCCGTACGTGGTCTTCGAGATCGCCTACACCTTCTTCAAGCGCTGGGCCGACGACGACCCGGGGCACCGGCTCAGCCTGCTCGACCCCTGGTACCTGACGTGGTTCCTGATCGCCCTCTTCGTCTGGCGGATCTCCACCCCGCTGTGGAAGGTGGTGCGCTGGCCCGTCCCGGTGGCCCTCGGCATCGCCGCGCTGGCCTCGGCCTCCCCCAGCATCGGGGACGACTTCGACCTCCAACGGGTGCTCCAGTTCCTCCCCTTCTTCGTCATCGGGCTGTACGCCAGGCCCGAGCACTTCCAGTTGCTGCGGCGCCGTGAGGTGCGGCTGCTGTCGGTGCCGGTGATCGTCCTCGCGCTGGCCACCTCCTGGTGGGCGGTGCCCCGGATGGACACCGGCTGGCTGTACCACAGCAACAGCGCCCAGGAGTTGGGGGCGCCGTGGTGGACCGGGCCGGTCATGACCTTCGCCCTGTTCGGTTGCTCGCTGCTCCTGACGGCCTGCTTCCTGTCCTGGGTGCCGCGCCGCAGGACCTGGTTCACCGTGCTCGGCGCGGGCACCCTGTGCGGGTACCTGTTGCACGGGTTCCTGGCCAAGGGCTCCCGCTTCTGGGGGTGGTACGACCCCGCCTGGCTGCACGAGCCCCATGGGCAGGTGTTCGTCACGCTCGTCGCGGGCGCGGCCATCACCCTGATGTGCACCCCGCCCGTACGGCACGCCCTGCGGTTCGCCCTGGAGCCGCGGCTGCGGTGGGCCATGCGCAGCGACGCGGTCGAGGTGGCGCGCGGCCGGGCCCGCGACTCCGGCTGACCGGCGTCCGCCGGTGGGCCCGGGGCCGGTGGGTCGTGCGGACGGTGGTCAGTCGTCCGGTAGGCCCAGCAGGGCCCGCATCGTGGCGTACTTGCGGATCAGCCGCCGGCGGGTGGCCCCGTCGAGGACCGCGAGCCGTTCGGGGGCGGTGTTGTGGGCCAGGTCGGCCTCCTTCACCAGACGGGCGCCGGGCGTGTCCAGGATGCGTCGGGCGTACGCCTCGGGCGGCTCGCCCGGCCGCTTGGTGAGGGCGAGGACGATGGCCCTGGTGCGCGGTGTGAGCTCCGCCGCCCGCAGCCACTCCTCGCTGAGGGCCGCGTCCTCGACGGCGTCGTGCAGCCAGGCCGCGGCGATCTGTTCGTCCGTGCCGCCCCGGGCCCGCACCCCCTCGGCGACTGCTCGGAGGTGCTCCGCGTAGGGGCGGCCCGACTTGTCGGTCTGGCCCTCGTGCGCGGCGCGGGCCAACGCCTCGACCTCTCCGAGGCCCAGCGGGCCGGTGGGCGGGGGGACCGGGGGGCGGTCCGGGGGCGTCCGGGTCACGGGTCGAGTGTGACCCAGACGCCCCCGGGCCGGCTACGCCCGGTGCGGGGCGCGGAGCACGAAGCGGGCGGGCAGGGCCGTGGCGAGGAGGCCGAGCAGCAGGGCCCCGCCCACCAGCGAGCCGTACACCGCCGGGGGTATGTGGACGCCCTCCCCCGTGATGCCGCGCACCATGGGGACCAGGGTGGCGAGGGCGATGGCGCTGCCGAGGACCACTCCGACGACGGCGACCAGCAGTGCTTCCCAGCGGACCATGCGCAGCACCTGGCGACGGGTGCTGCCGATCAGGCGCAGGGTGCCCAGTTCGCGACGGCGGTCCAGGACCGTCATGACCAGGGTGTTGGCGGAGGCCACCGCGGCGAATCCGCCGAGGAGGGCCGCCATCAAGCGGTTGGCCCAGGCGTTGAGCTCCCGGTCGACGGAGGCCGCCGAGGTGTAGTCGCCGCGGGCGATGACGGTGCCGTGGGCGGCGAGGTCCGCCGCGGAGCCGCCCTTGACCCACAGTTCGGCGGCGAACGGGTCGGTGACGTGGCGGGCGAGGTCCCCGCGGACCATGGTGACCTCGGAGAGGCCGAGGCCGTGCGCATAGGTGGCGACGACCTCCACCGACCGTTCGGTGCCGTCCGGCAGGCGCAGCGGCAACCGGTCGCCGACCGTGACGTCCGCGGCCTCGGCGAGGCGCAGGTCGACGGCCGCCCGGCCGGGTCCGAGGTCCAGCGCGCCGCGGCGCACGTCGAGTTCCTGCACGGCCGCCAGGTCACGGGCGGGGCCGTCGACGCCCTGGGCGGACGCGGTGCGCAGCATGGCGGTGTCGCCGGAGCCGGTGGGGATCAGGACCGCGGTCCTGAGCAGGCCGACGGCGGCCCGGACCCCGGGGCGGTCGGCGGCGGCGGCCACCGCGTCGGGGGCGAGGCCCCCCGACGCGGGGCGGACCACGTGGTCGGCGATGACTCCGGCGCTCTGTTGACGGACGGTGGCCCGGTCCTGACTGCTGTGGAGGAAGAGCAGGGTGGAGGCGAAGGCGACGGCCAGCACGATCGGGGTGATGGCGGAGGCGAGTCGGCGGGCGTTGGTGCGGGAGTTGGCGGCGGCCAGCGCTCCCGCGGCCCCGGCCCCGCGCATCGGCAGTCCGACGAGGGCGGCGCAGGCCCGGGCCACGAGCGGGCCGAGCAGCGCCACGGCCAGCATGAACAGCAGCACCACGCCCATGGCGGCGTTGGCGGCGTCCTCTCCGGCCGTGGACTGGGCCACCGCGGCCAGTGCGGTGCCGCCGACCGCCGCGGCGATGCCGAGCCCGAGGCGCAGCGGACCGGGGAGGGAGCGTTCCACGGCGGCCCGGGCCAGGGCCTGCCCCGGGCGGATCCTGGCCGGGCGGCGGGCCGCCGCCCACCCCGCGACGAGTCCGGTGAGGACCACTGCGGCGACCGCGGCGAGCAGGGGCAGCGGGGACACGGCGAGGTGGAGGGCACGGGGCAGGGCGCCCTTGTCCTGGAGCTGGCCGAACCACCAGGTGGCGAGCGCGGCGCCGGGGAGGCAGCCGAGTGCGCCGGCGAGCGGGGCGATGAGCAGGGTCTCGGTGGCGATGGCGCGGCGCACCTTGCGCGGGGTGGTGCCGATGGCGCGCAGCAGGGCGTACTCACGGGCGCGTTGCCCCACGGAGAGGGCGACCGTGCCCGCGGCGGTGAAGACGGCGACCAGGGTGGCGGTGCCGCCGAAGGAGCCCCCGAGTCCGATCAGGAGTTCCTTGGCCTCGCCGAGGCCGGGTTCCGCGACGGCTCCGCGGTCCTCGCCGGTGTGGATCTCGGCGGCGTCGCCGAGGGCGGCGGCGACGCGGCCCTTCAGCTCGGTGGTGGACACGCCCGCCTCGGGCAGGACGGCGATGGCGTCGATCCGTCCGGGGTGGCCGGCGATCCGGGGGGCCTCGGTGTCGTGGAACCAGGCGGTCGGGGTGGCTCCGGCGGCGGGGACGAGGGCGGCGACCCGGAAGGTGCGGGCGCCTTCGGCGGTGTGCAGGGTGACCCGGTCGCCCACGGCGGGTGGCTCGCCGGCGGGGGTGCGGACCGGGCCGGGGACGGTGAGGGCGACCTCGCCCGGGGCGGGGGCACGGCCGGTGGTGGGGCGTTCTCCGGTGAGGGCGGTGGCGCCCCAGCCGTGGCCGGTGAGGGCGGCGCGGTCGGTGCGGACGGGGAAGGTGGTGTCGCCGATGGCGGCGTGCACGCCGGGGACGGCGGCGGCCCGTGCCACCAGGGCGGCGTCCAGACGGGCCCGGTCGGGTACGGGGCCGCCGTGGTCGGAGCGGTCGCCGGCAGCGTCGACGACGGGGTGGCGGGCCTGCTGGTCGGCGGCAACGACCACCGGGGCGTCGGCGTAGCGGCCGGGCGGGACGGAGGCGCGCAGACCGGTTTCGAGGAGGATGCCGCAGGCGCTGACGATCATCGCGGCCATGAAGAGGGCGAGGAACGTGCCGGCGAAGGCCGCGGGCTTGAAGCGCAGGGCGGCTCGGGCGAGTCCGTTGGTGCGCATCAGGCCGCCGCTCCGGCGAGGCGGCGGTGGTGGGAGATGAGGTCGGTCAGGCGGGTGCCGATGCGTTGGGCGGACGCGCCGCTGAGTTCGTCGGTGATCGCGCCGTCGGCGAGGAAGAGGACCCGGTCCGCCCAGGCGGCGGCGGAGGGGTCGTGGGTGACCATGACGACGGTGGCGCCGAGTCGGTCGACCGCGGTGCGCAGCAGGGAGAGGATCTCGGTGGCCGTGGTGGTGTCCAGGGCGCCGGTGGGCTCGTCCGCGAAGATCACGTCGGGGCGGGTGACGAGGGCCCGGGCCACGGCGACGCGTTGTTGTTGTCCGCCGGAGAGCTCGGTGGGGCGGCGGTGGCCCTTGTCGCCGAGGCCGACCCGGCCCAGGACGTCCCTGGCGCGGGCGCGGTCGGGTCGGCGGCCTCCGAGGCGCAGCGGGAGCAGCACGTTCTGTTCGACCGTCAGGGACGGCAGCAGGTTGAACGACTGGAAGACGAAGCCGAGGCGGGCGCGGCGCAGTTCGGTCAGTCTGTTCTCGTCCAGGGCGGTGATGTCGGTGCCGGCGAGGCGGACCGTGCCGGCCGTGGGGCGGTCGAGGCCGGCGGCGCACTGGAGGAAGGTGGACTTCCCGGAGCCGGAGGGGCCCATCACGGCGGTGAAGCTGCCGTGCGGCAGGGCGAGGTCGATGCCGCGCAGGGCGTGGACCTCGGCGGACCGCTTGCCGTAGCTGCGGCGCACGCCGTTCAGCTCGACCGCCCACGGGGTGTCGGCGGGGCGGGGGGCGGTCCGCTTCTTGCGCAGGGCCATGGCTGGGGTGCCTCTCCTCGGTGCGTGGTCGGCGAGTCGCCGGCCGTGCGGCGGGGTGGTGACTCGGTGCTTCGACCGTACGGAGGGCGGGGGGTCGGACACCATGAGGTGCGCTGCAGACCTGGGGTGGGGTTTTCCCCAGCTCACGGCGGGGGCCTGCGTCCACCCGGGCGGGTTCCCCCTGCCCCGTCCGGCGGGGGTCTGGTGGGGCGCCCCGGCGGGAACCCGGGCGGGACGGCGGCATGGGGGTTGGCCCCCATCTCCGTGGCCGGGGAAGCTTCCCCGGTTAATCCTTCGGTAAACTAACTATTGACGCTTCCTTGACGCCCCCGTGGTGCTTCGGGGCGTCCCCACCCCTGTCGATCCCTCGCACGGAAGAGGAAGCCCATCGGACACGCAGACACCCTGATCGCCATGGGCGGCGCGTTCCTCGCCGCCGCGGTCCTGGCACGGCTCGGCGGCCGTATCGGACTGCCCACCATCCCGCTCTTCATCCTGGCCGGCATCCTGCTCGGCCCGCACACCCCCGGCATCGTGCTGGTCGCCGACCCGCACGACCTGGAGATGCTCTCCGCGCTCGGCCTGGTCCTGCTCCTCTTCTACCTGGGCCTGGAGTTCCACCTCGACGACCTCAAAGCCGGCGGCCGGAAGATGGCGCTGGCCGGGGGGATGTACCTGGCGCTGAACGTGGGCGCGGGCCTCGGCTTCGGGTTCGCCCTGGGCTGGGGCACCTCCGAGGCGCTGGTGCTCGCCGGCGTGCTCGGCATCTCCTCGTCCGCGATCGTCACCAAGGTGCTGGTCGACACCGGCCGGCTCGGGAACCCGGAGACCCGGCCGATCCTCGGCATCATCGTGGTCGAGGACATCTTCCTCGCCCTCTACCTCGCCGCGCTCCAACCCATCCTGTCCGGCGCGGACAGCCTGGCCGCCGCCGCGACGGACGCCGGCAAGGCGTTCGCGTTCCTGCTGGCCCTGGCGCTCGCCGCCCGGTACGGCACCCGCGTCATCGGCCGGCTCTTCGCCGTCAAGGACGACGAACTGCTCGTGATCTCCTTCCTCGGGGCGGCGGTCCTGGTGGCCGGGGTCTCGGAGTGGTTCGGGGTCGCCGACGCGATCGGCGCGTTCATGGTCGGACTGATGCTCGGCAGCACCGCCTCCGGGGAGCGCATCCGCACCCTGGTGCACCCGCTGCGGGACGCCTTCGGCGCCATCTTCTTCTTCGCCTTCGGCCTGTCCATCGACCCCGGCGACCTGCCGGTGGTCCTCTGGCCGGTGCTGGCCGCCGTCGCGCTGACGATGGTGATGAACGTCCTGGCCGGGGTCGGCGGCGCCCGGCTGTACGGATTCGGTCCCGGGCCCGCCGCCAACATCTCCACCACGCTCCTGGCCCGCGGGGAGTTCGCCCTGATCATGGCGACCATGGCCGCGGGGGCCGGACTGGACGAGCGCCTGTCGCCGTTCATCGCCGGGTACGTGCTGCTGCTCGCCGTGCTGGGCCCGCTGGCCGCCGGACGTTCGTCCTGGCTCGCCCGGCTGCTGCCCGACGCGCGCCCCGCCGCCCCGCGGGAGCCGGCGGAGCCCGTCGAGCTGTCCGCGGTCGGCACCGGGGAGAAACGGGCCTGACCCGGCGCCGCCGGGGAACGGGGAACGACGATCGCCGTCGCGAGGTCATCGCGACGGCGATCGCTGTTCCCGGTGGCCGGGGCGGGGATCAGCCGAGGTGCTGGGTGTCCCGGGAGATCAGCAGCAGGGCCCGGTCGTCGTTGACGTCCCGGGCGACCGCCTCGATCAGGTGCCAGGCCGCACCGTGGAACCCGTCCGCCACGTAGCGGTTGGCCGCACCGGTGAGCCGGTCGATGCCCTCGTCCAGGTCGCGGTCGGAGGTCTCCACCAGCCCGTCGGTGAAGAGCATCAGCACGTCGCCCGGGCGCAGGGTGCCCTTCAGGGGGTCGAACTGGGCGCCGTCGTAGACACCGAGGAGCGGGCCCTCCGGCGCCTTCTCCTCCCAGCGGCCCGAGCCGGCGCACAACTGGAGCCCCGGCGGGTGCCCCGCCGAGTAGAGCTCGTAATCGCCCGACTCCAGGTCCAGCACCAGGTGGATGGAGGTGGCGAAGCCCTCGTCCCAGTCCTGACGCAGCAGGTAACCGTTGGCCGCGGGGAGGAAGTCGTGGGGCGGGAGCGAGCCGAGGAGGCCGCCGAAGGCACCGGAGAGCAGCAGCGCCCGGGAGCCCGCGTCCATGCCCTTGCCGGAGACGTCGGTGAGGACGACCTCCAGGGTGCGCCCCCCATGGGTGCGGGCGGCGACGACGAAGTCACCGGAGAAGGACTGGCCGCCCGCGGGTCGCAGCGCCATCTCGCGGTGCCAGCCGCGGGGCAGCAGCGGGAGCTTGCTCTGCACCCGGATGCGTTCGCGCAGGTCGAACAGCATGGTGCCGCCACGTCGCCAGGGCACGCCGACGCGGCTGCGGAACTGGGCGATGAGCAGGCCGGTGAAGCCGCAGGCCGCGACGGTGAGGACCACGCCCGGCGTCACCCGGGCCGGGCCCTCCGCGTAGGGGCCGAGCCGCACGGACTCGACGATCAGGGCAGCGGCGGCGGCCGCGTACAGGGTGAGCAGGCTCGCCGGGCGCAGCAGCAGGCCGCCGGCGACGATCGGCAGCACCAGGGCGGCCGGGGAGAACCAGAGGGAGTTGGCGAGCGTGCCCGCGGCGATCAGCGGAACCGTGAGCAGCAGACCCGCCAGGGCTATCCAGTCGGAGCCGTCGCCGCGGAAGTAGTCGACGCCGGATTTGCGGACGGCGACGCGGACCCGGTGCAGTCGCTTCTTCATCTGGGCCGGGAACTTCTCTACTGCCGTTCGTCGTCGTGCCATCGCACGTGGACCTTATCCAGCGCGCCGGAGGGGACGCACAACAGGTCCCTCCCGGCGCACCCTCGGGATCAGCGGAACCACTGGTGAACCCCCCTGCCTCACGGGCCTTCGGACGGCCCTCACCCCTTCCGTGCGGGCCCGGCGGGACGCACGGAAATCGGTTCGCTCATCCTGCTTCGCCCTGATAGTCATGTCTACATGACGACAGAGCCACGGGTGTTGCGACCGGACGACTGGGATGTGTGGTACGCCACACTGGAGCGGGCGTTCGGTGGCTTGGCCGAGGCTCCCGAGGAGCGCGAACTGTGGCGGGCGCTCACCGAGACGAAACGTTCCCTCGGGGTGTGGGAGGACGGGCGGTGCGTCGGCACGGCCGGGGCCTTCAGCTTCCGCATGACCGTGCCGGGCGGCGCGGCCGTGCCCGCGGCGGGCGTCACCATGGTGAGCGTGGCGGCCACCCACCGCCGGCGCGGGGTGCTGACCTCGCTGATGCGCCGGCAGTTGGACGACGTGCGGGCGCTGGGTGAACCGCTCGCGGTGCTGACCGCCTCGGAGCCGGCGATCTACGGCCGCTTCGGCTACGGCATCGGGACGTACCAGTTGGGCGCGACCGTCGACACCTCACGGGTGACCCTGCCCCGGCTGCCGGGCGAGGACGGGCTGCGGCTGCGCTTCGCGGAGCCGGCCGAGGTGCGGGAGGAGTGCGAGGCGCTGTACGCGCGGGTGGTGCCGGAGCGGCCGGGCATGATCGCCCGCGGTCCGGGCTGGGAGCGGTTGCCGCTGCTGGACCCGGAGGGCGGGCGCGGCGGCGGGTCGCCGTTGCAGTGCGTGCTCGCCGAGCGCGACGGCGTGCCGGTCGGGTACGCCCGCTACCACAACAAGCCCTCGTGGGAGGCGCAGGGGCCCAACGGCGTGGTGACCCTGCGGGACCTGGAGGCGGTGGAACCGGCGGCGTACGCGGCGCTGTGGCGGTTCCTGTTCGACCTCGACCTCACCTCGACGGTGGTGGTGCGCAACCGACCCGTGGACGACGCCTGGCAGTACCTGGTCTCGGACGTCCGGCGCTCCCTGCTGACCTCCCGGGACTCGCTGCACGTGCGGCTGGTCGAGGTGGGCGCGGCGCTCGCGGCCCGCACCTACCGGACGCCGGTGGACGTGGTGTTCGACGTGGTCGACGCGTTCTGCCCCTGGAACACGGGCCGCTGGCGGCTCTCCGGCGACGCCGAGGGGGCCGTCTGCGCCCGTACCGAGGACCCCGCCGACCTGCGTCTGTCGGTGCGGGAGTTGGGGGCGGCCTACCTGGGCGGGACCGGTCTGGGGGCGCTCGCCGCGGCCGGCCGGGTCACGGAGGTGCGGGCCGGGGCCCTGGCCCGGGCGACCACCGCCTTCGGCTCGGACCTCGCCCCCTGGCTGCCGCACGGCTTCTGAGCCGTCAGCCGGTCCCGACCGTCGTGGGCTGGCAGGTGGGACACCAGAAGAGGTTGCGGGCGGCGAGGCCGGCGGTGCGGATCTCGTCGCCGCAGACGTGGCAGGGCCGACGGTCCCGCCGGTACACGTACACCTCTCCCCCGTGGTCGTCGACCCGGGGCGGACGGCCCATGGCCTCGGGGGTGTGCTCGGGGCGGACGGTGTCGATGCGGTTGTTGCGCACGCCCTCCCGCATCAGGGCGACGAGGTCCGTCCAGAGGGCGTCCCACACGGCCCGGCCGAGGTCCCGGCCGGTGCGGTAGGGGTCGATGCCGTGCCGGAAGAGGACTTCGGCGCGGTAGACGTTGCCGACGCCCGCCACCACCTTCTGGTCCATCAGCAGGGCGGCGACGGTGCTGCGGCTGCGCGAGACGCGGGTCCAGGCGGGCTCGGGGTCGTCGTCGCGCAGCGGGTCCGGGCCGAGCCGGTCGTGCACGGCCCGCTTGTCGTCCTCGGTGATCAGGGCGCAGGTGGTGGGGCCGCGCAGGTCGGCGCAGTCGGTGGGGGTCGCCAGCCGCAGCCGGACCGTGTCGGTGGGCGGCGGCACCGGGGCCGTCGCGAAGTCGAGCTTGCCGAACAGGCCCAGGTGGACGTGGACCCAGTCGCCGCCGGGGAAGCCGAGGAACAGGTGCTTGCCGTGGGCTTCGGCGGCGGTCAGCGGACGGCCGTCCAACAGGGCGGCGCTCGCCGCGAAGCGGCCCTGCGGGCTGCTGACCCGGACCTCGCGGTCCAGGAAGCGCTCGCGGTGGTCGAGGGCGAGGCGGTGGATGGTGTGCCCTTCCGGCACGGGTGGGACTCCTGGTGTCGGTCGGACGGGGACGGTCCGGGCGCGCCGCCCCGGCCTCGGCCGGGGCGGCGCGGGGGCCTACGGCTGCTGCGGGTGGTGGGCCGGGATCGGCGGGAGTTCGCCGGTGGTCTCGTAGACCGACAGCATGTCGATGCGGCGCTGGTGGCGGGACTCGTCCGAGAACGGCGTCTTCAGGAAGGTCTCGACGAAGGCGGTGGCCTCGTCGGTGGTGTGCATCCGGGCGCCGACCGCGATGACGTTGGCGTCGTTGTGCTGGCGTCCGAGGGCGGCGGTCTGCTCGCTCCAGGCGAGCGCGGCGCGCACCCCCTTCACCTTGTTCGCGGCGATCTGCTCGCCGTTGCCGGAGCCGCCGATGACGATGCCGAGGGAGCCGGCGTCCGCGGCGGTCCGCTCGGCGGCGCGCAGGCAGAACGGCGGGTAGTCGTCCTGGGCGTCGTAGAGGTGGGGCCCGCAGTCGACGGGCTCGTGGCCGTGGGCCTTGAGCCACTCCACGAGGTGGTTCTTCAGTTCGTAGCCGGCATGATCCGAGCCGAGGTACACGCGCATGGGACCGAGTGTGGCATGCCCCGGACGGGGCGGGCGTCCACGGGTCCGTGCATTGGTCCGGACCTGAACTCCGGCGGGAGGGACGGCGCGGCCCCGGTCCCCCACGGGAACCGGGGCCGGACGGCCGCGGGCGCGGTCAGCGCTTGACGAGGCGCCAGGCCGCGGGCAGCAGGCCCATCGCGAGGGCCGCCTTGAGGGCGTCGCCGATCAGGAACGGGGTCATGCCGGCGGCGACCGCACCGGACAGCGACAACGGGGTGCTGGCCGCCAGGTAGGGCACGCCCACGGCGTAGATGACGGCGGAGCCGAGCACCATGGTGCCCGCGGTGCGCAGCACCGAACGGTCGCCGCCGCGCCGGGCGAGGGCGCCCACGACAGTGGCGGCGAGCAGCATGCCGAGGACGTAGCCGAAGGTCGCGCCGCCCGCGCCGGAGGTGCCGCCCGCGAACCAGGGCACGCCCGCCATGCCGACCAGGGCGTACAGGGCCAGCGAGAGGAAGCCGCGGCCCGCGCCGAGGGAGGTGCCCACCAGCAGCGCGGCGAAGGTCTGCCCGGTGACCGGGACCGGCGAGCCGGGCACCGGCACCACGAGTTGCGCGGCGATCCCGGTGAGCGCGGCGCCGCCGACGACGAGGGTGACGTCGCGCAGACGGGCGCGGGCCGCCGAGGCGGCGGGCAGGAGGTCGGCGAGGACCTCGCCGGGACGGGTGGTGACGGCTGCGGTGCTCAACGGTGCTCCCGGGGAGGTCGGACGGGGGGGGCGGACACGGCGACGCTATCCCAGCGCCCCCGGCGCGCTCACCGTCAGCGACCGACAAAGGGCGCCGGCACGCCTTGGTGGGCTCCGTACAAATCGGCGGGGGGAATCACCCGGTCAAGGTGACACTGGTCACTGTCGGACTGTGGAGTACTGCCAAATCCCCTCTCCGGAAGGGTGACTGGGGCGAGGAGCCCGCACTCCTTCGCGGGCATGCTCATGACCTCTTTGGGTAGACGAAGCCCGTACCCCACACTGATGGCTCCCCACGCCCCTCACACCCACGGACAGCCCATGGCCCGCTCGGACACCGCCGCACCCGCCCCTTCGGACCCGCGCCCGGACCCCGGGAGGACCGACCCCGCGGGCAACGCCCTCGGTCACGGCCTCAAGCAGCGGCACCTGTCGATGATCGCCCTGGGCGGGGTGATCGGCGCCGGACTCTTCGTGGGATCGGGTGCCGGGATCGCCGCCGCCGGCCCCTCGATCGTGGTGGCGTACACCGCGTCAGGGCTCCTGGTGATGCTCGTGATGCGGATGTTGGGCGAGATGTCGGCCGCCCACCCCTCCTCGGGGTCGTTCTCGACGCACGCGGACCGCGCCATCGGCCCTTGGGCGGGGTTCACCGTGGGGTGGGCGTTCTGGGTGCTGCTGTGCACGGCCGTGGGGCTGGAGGCCATCGGGGCGGCGAAGATCGTCACCGGCTGGCTGCCGGGGACCCCGCAGTGGATGTGGGTGGCGCTGTTCATGACCGCGTTCTGCCTCTCCAACCTCGCCGCGGTGCGCAACTTCGGCGAGTTCGAGTTCTGGTTCGCGGCGCTCAAGGTCGGCGCGATCGTGGTGTTCCTGGGGCTGGGCGGACTGGCGATCGCCGGCCTGCTGCCGGGCATCGAGGCGCCCGGCACCGCGCATCTGACCGGCGACGGCGGGTTCCTGCCGAACGGCACCGACGGGCTGATCATCGGCCTGTTGGCCTCGGTGTTCGCGTACGCCGGCCTGGAGACGGTGACCATCGCCGCGGCCGAGTCGAAGGACCCGGTGCGCGGGGTGGCCACCGCGGTGCGCACCGCGGTGTGGCGGATCGCGCTGTTCTACATCGGGTCGATGGCGGTGATCGTGACCCTGGTGCCCTGGGACGACCCGGACGTCGTCGCCCGGGGCCCGTACGTGGCCACCCTCGACACCCTGGGCATCCCCGGCGCCGGCGAGATCATGAACGTGGTGGTCCTGGTGGCCCTGCTGTCCGCGATGAACGCCAACATCTACGGCGCCTCCCGGATCGCCTACTCCCTGGTCGAACGGGGGCAGGGGCCGAAGGCGCTGGGACGGGTGCACCGTCGGGTGCCGTGGGCGGCGGTGCTGGCCTCCTCGCTGTGCGGCTTCGGATGCGTCCTGCTGAGCTACTGGCGCCCCGACGACGTCTTCGGCTGGCTGCTCAACATGATCGGCGCGGTGATCCTGGTCGAGTGGATCTTCATCGCGGTCTCCCAACTGATCCTGCGCCGGCGCACCGAGCGCGAGGAGCCCGAGCGGCTCACCGTCCGGATGTGGGGCTTCCCCGTGCTGACCTGGATCGCCCTCGCCATGATGGCCGGGATGTTCCTGCTGATGGCGCGCGAGCCCGACACCCGGGTGCAGTTGTACTCCACCGGCGCCCTGGTGCTGGTGCTGGCCGTCACGGGATACGTGCGCCAGCGGCGGGGGACGCTCACGTAGCAGTCCCACCCACCCGCGACCCGAGGGCGCCCGACCGGACACCGGCGGGCGCCCTCCTCCGCGTCCGGGCGGCGGCGCCCGCCCGGGGCCGCGGCGCACCGCCCCCGAGCTGCTGATAGCGTGCAGATGCAAGTAGGTTGCAATAAGAGGTCAGAGGGGACCCGCGATGGCCGTCTACACACTTCCCGAACTCCCGTACGACTACTCCGCGCTCGCGCCGGTGATCAGCCCCGAGATCATCGAGCTGCACCACGACAAGCACCACGCCGCCTACGTCAAGGGCGCCAACGACACCCTGGAGCAGCTGGCCGAGGCGCGGGACAAGGACCAGTGGGGCTCCGTCAACGGACTCCAGAAGAACCTGGCCTTCCACCTGTCCGGGCACATCCTGCACTCCATCTACTGGCACAACATGACCGGCGACGGCGGCGGCGAGCCGCTGGACAAGGACGGCGTGGGCGAGCTGGCGGACGCGATCGCGGAGTCCTTCGGCTCCTTCGCGGGCTTCAAGGCCCAGCTCACCAAGGCGTCCGCGACCACCCAGGGCTCCGGCTGGGGCGTCCTCGCCTACGAGCCGGTCAGCGGCCGGCTGATCGTGGAGCAGGTCTACGACCACCAGGGCAACGTCGGCCAGGGCTCGACGCCGATCCTGGTCTTCGACGCCTGGGAGCACGCCTTCTACCTCCAGTACCGCAACCAGAAGGTCGACTTCATCGACGCGATGTGGGCCGTCGTCAACTGGCAGGACGTGGCCAAGCGCTACGCCGCCGCCAAGGAGCGCGTGGACAACCTGATCATCGCCCCGTGACGCGGTAACCGCCGTCACCGTGCCGTCCCCCGGGTTAGGGCCGCTCCCGGGGCGGGCACCCCCAAGGTCCTGCTCGTGATCGTCTTCTCACCGCTCATCGGGCAGGAGCACCAAGCGGAAGGCCCCGCGAGGACATGACTCGCGGGGCCTTCCGTGCTGTCGGGGCACGGACGCTCAGTCGAAGACCGGGTCCTGGGTGCGGGTGCGCTTGATCTCGTAGAAGCCCGGGGTGGACGCCACCAGCAGCGTGCCGTCCCACAGCCGGGCGGCCGCCTCGCCCTTGGGGGCCGGGGTGACCACCGGACCGAAGAAGGCGATCTGCTCGCCGTCCGGGCCGGGCACCGCGATCACGGGCGTGCCCACGTCCTGGCCGACCTTGTCGATGCCCTCCTTGTGCGAGGCGCGCAGCTCGGCGTCGTACCGGTCGGAGTCCGCGTGCTCCAGGAGCGAGGCCGGCAGGCCCACGTCCGCGAGCGCCCCGGCGATCGCCTCCCGGGTGGGGCCCTCGCCGCGGTTGTGGAAGCGGGTGCCCAGGGCGGTGTACAGCGGGCCGACGACCTCCTGACCGTGCAGTTCGCGGGCCGCGATCACCACGCGGACCGGCGCCCACGCCCGGGCCAGGATCTCGCGGTACTCCTCCGGCAGCTCGCCGAGTTTGTCCTCGTTCAGAACGGCGAGGCTCATCAC
The DNA here is from genome assembly GCF_040296045.1 of Streptomyces sp. NPDC002490. Taxonomy (NCBI): domain Bacteria; kingdom Bacillati; phylum Actinomycetota; class Actinomycetes; order Kitasatosporales; family Streptomycetaceae; genus Streptomyces; species Streptomyces sp. NPDC002490. The sequence goes on from NZ_JBEOWM010000002.1 coordinate 241,251, forward strand.
GTGCCAGCGGACCTCGACATCCCGTACCTTCTCGACCTCCAGCACCCAGCGGGAGGTCATCCACGCCCATGGGCACACGGGATCGAACCAGAAGTCGACGGGGGTCTTCTGCGACACGGACATGTCTCTCCTCAGCGCCGTGGGCGCGTGGCTGCGGTGCACGATCGGTCGCCCGGAGAACACCGCCGGTCCACCGGGTCATTCCCGCCCGTTCGGTCGACGGGCTCCCCCTGCCCGGCCCGTCGGCCCTCGTGGCAGGATCGCTCACCGGGTACCGAATACCGCGTACCGGTTTCCGGACGCACGACCCCACGAAGCACCGGAAACACCAACAGAACGAACAGAACGACATCCGCCACCGCCGGATTCCGGCGTCCGTCGGTCCCGTGCGCCGCGTGCCGGGAGCGGAGGAGCGACGGGTGGGGAAG
>NZ_JBEOWM010000003.1:0-6241 GCF_040296045.1 Streptomyces sp. NPDC002490
CCCGGGAAAGGTGCCGAAACTCGACTTGTTCAAGGAGAACCCGATGGGCCTGTGCCGTGCACCGTAGTCGTCGACGTAGACCAGGTTGGGTCGACCGCCGTGCCCCCCACCCGTTCCGGGGCTAGGACGCGGGCTTGCCGGTGGAGACGTCGAGCTGGATGGTCGGCGGGTCCTCGGGGTCGAAGGAGGTGTTCGCCGGGGGGAACTGCTTCATCACGGCCCCGTCGCCGTAGGTGTTCTCGTTGAGTTCGGTCTCCTCGAAGCGCCACCCGGCGGCCTGGAGGCACTCCTTCACCGAGCTGATGTGCCGGAGCACGAAGTCCGGCATCTCGACCTTGTTCTCGTCGTCGTACGCGGTCTCCGGCTCGGTGCACTCGGTGGTCTTGATGGTCTTGGTGGTGTCGGGACCCCGATAGCCCTCGACCTTCGCGGGCGCGGAGGCGCTGGGGGTGCGCTCGGCTTCGGCCGGTTCCTCGCCGTTGTTCTTGACGAGGCTGTTGGCGAGGACCACGGCGCCGGCGATCAGCAGGGGCAGGGAGTACAGGAGCGCCCGCTTGCGGGTGGGCTTGCGCTTGCCGGTGGCCGGCGGCCCGGGCTGCGGGGGCATCCCGTAGGCGGTGGGCTGGCCCGGCTGCTGCTGCGGGTACCCGGTCGGGGTCGGGTAGCCCTGCTGCGGGTAGCCGTAGCCCGGGCCGGGGGACGGGGTCGGCGGGCCGTAGGGGCCGGGCTGCGGCTGCTGGTACGGCGTGTGCACCGGGCCGGGCGGCGGGGCGGCGGTCTGCTGGTCGACGGGCGGGAAGACGGCCGAGGCGACGCCGGCGCCGCTGGCGGTCGGGGCGCCGGCCACGATGCTGGGCGCCGCGGGCTGGAGCGAGCGGGCGATCCGCAGGCACTCCTCGCGCATCGCCTCTGCGCTGGGGAACCGCTCGTTCGGGTTCTTCCGCAGCGCCCGGGCCACCAGGGCGTCCACCGCCGGGGGCACCGACCGGTTGATGCTCGACGGGGCGACCGCGTGTTCCTGGACGTGGGCGTAGGCGATGGCGAGCGCCGAGTCCGCCTCGAACGGAAGTCGCCCGGTGACCAGCTGGAACAGCATGATCCCCACCGAGTACAGGTCGGAGCGGGCGTCGACGGCCCGGCCGAGCGCCTGTTCCGGCGACAGGTACTGGGGGGTGCCGACGACCATGCCGGTCTGGGTCATCGAGGTGACCCCGGACTGCATGGCCCGGGCGATGCCGAAGTCCATCACCTTCACCACGCCGCGCTTGGTGATCATGACGTTGCCCGGCTTGATGTCCCGGTGGACCAGCCCCATCTCGTGGCTGATCTCCAGGGCGGCGAGGACGTCCGCGGTGACCTGGAGGGCCTGGTCGTTGGGCATCGCGCCGAACTGCCGGACGTCGGACTCCAGCACCGAGCCGAGCGGCCGGCCCTCGACGTACTCCATGACGATGAACGGGGTGGCGCCGCCGTTCAGCTCGTCCTCGCCGGTGTCGAAGACCGAGACGATGTTGGTGTGGGTGAGCTTCGCCACGGACTGCGCCTCGCGCCGGAACCGCTCGCGGAACGCGGGCTCACGGCCGAGTTCGGTGTGCAGGGTCTTGACGGCGACCTGCCGGTCGAGCACCGAGTCGTACGCCAGGTGGACGGAGGCCATGCCGCCCTCGCCGAGCAGGTCCCGCAGCTGGTAGCGCCCCCCGCCGACCGATCGCCCCGCGTAGCGGCCCTGCGCGCCGTCCTGGCTCATGGTCTGCGTCCCCCAGAGGCACGGGCGGGTGACGGTCGTCCCGGCCCCCCGAGCGCGGTGTATCGATGGTGCGATTCCCGGCCAAGTCTGCCGGAGGCCACCGACACGTCAAGTTCGATGCCCGTTCCGTGACCGTACGCGAACGAAGCGTCGCGCAAGCGTGACGGAGCCTTCACCGGGCGCCCACGGATTTGCCCCTATCGCGGGGTTACGGGTTTGATGGCCGGTCCATCTCGGACCGTGGCGGCCGGCAGAGGCTGTAGCGTTGGCCGGCGGAGACCGTAACAACCACCGCGCGTACGCGGGCAGAAACGACGGCGAGGACCCATGGCACAGACGCAGCGCGCCCAGGGCCCGTCCGACCCCGAGGCATCTGGTGGCGGTATGGGTGACGCGCCGGAGAACTGGGGCAACGGCGGACTGGTCGGGGACGGCCGGTACCGGCTGACCCACCGGCTGGGGCGGGGCGGCATGGCCGAGGTGTTCGCGGCCGAGGACGTCCGCCTGGGCCGCACCGTCGCGGTGAAGCTGCTCCGCGCCGATCTGGCCGAGGACCCGGTGTCCAAGGCCCGGTTCACCCGTGAGGCGCAGTCGGTCGCCGGTCTGAACCACCACTCCGTGGTCGCCGTGTACGACTCCGGCGAGGACCAGGTCGGCCACCAGACCGTCCCCTACATCGTGATGGAGATCGTCGAGGGTCGCACCATCCGCGACCTGCTGATCAACGCCGAGGCCCCGGGCCCGGAACAGGCGTTGATCATCGTCTCCGGGGTGTTGGAGGCGCTCGCCTACTCGCACCAGCACGGCATCGTGCACCGCGACATCAAGCCGGCGAACGTGATCATCACCCACAACGGCGCCGTGAAGGTGATGGACTTCGGCATCGCGCGCGCCCTGCACGGCGCGCAGTCGACCATGACCCAGACCGGCATGGTCATGGGCACCCCGCAGTACCTCTCCCCCGAGCAGGCCCTCGGCAAGGCCGTCGACCACCGGTCCGACCTGTACGCGACGGGCTGTCTGCTCTACGAACTGCTGGCGCTGCGGCCCCCGTTCACCGGGGAGACCCCGCTGTCGGTGGTGTACCAGCACGTGCAGGACATGCCGGTGCCGCCGTCCGAGGTGTCCGACGGGGTGCCGCCGGAGCTGGACGGCCTGGTGATGCGGGCGCTCGCCAAGGACCCGGACGACCGGTTCCAGACCGCGGAGGAGATGCGGGGGCTGATCCAGTACGGCATCCAGATGCTGTACGAGCAGGGCAGCCACACCGGCACCTGGAACACCGGGCCGGTGGCCGGGCACGACGGCGGGTACACCCCGGCGATGGGCGTCGCCGCCACCACGGCGCTGCCGCACCCCGACTCGGGCACCGCCCAGATCCAGCAGACCATGGTCCGTCCGTCCGGTGACGGCGGGTACGGCGGCTACGACCAGGGCTACGACACCCAGGGCGGTGGCGGCGGGCGCCGCCGGAACAACCTGTGGGTGGTGGCCGCCCTCGCGGTGATCGCGGTGATCGCTGGCGTGGCCCTGGCCGTGAAGCTGGCCGGCAACGACGCCGAGGACAACAAGCAGAAGAAGAAGGAGACTCCGGCGACCCAGTCGGAGAAGCCCGAGGAGAAGAAGGAGAAGGAGAAGGAGCCGACGGAGGAGTCGACCACCAGCAAGCCCAACAACTGGGGCACCGGCAGCGGCGGCGGCAGCGGTTCCAGCTCCACCAGCGGCGGCAACCAGTACCCGTCCTCGGGCGGCCAGCAGCCGGGCACCAGCGGCGGCGGCCAGACCCACGGCGGACAGCAGCCCACCCAGGGCGCCTCCCAGCCGGCCACCCCGCCCACGGACACCGAGGGCGGCGACTCCACCGGCACCACCGAGGGCGGCGAGACCGGCGGCGGCGCCACCGAGGGCGGCGACTCGACCGGCACCACCGAGGGCGGCACCTCCACCGGGACCACGGAGGGCGCCAACGGCGGCAGCGAGACCGGCGGCAGCGAGACCGGCGGCGGCGATGCGGCCGGCGGCACCGACTCCAGCGGCTCCGGCACCACCGGCTCGGCCGGTGCGGGCGCCAGCGGCGCGAGCGGTGCCAGCACCACCGGCTCCGCCGGCAGCGAGGGCGCGGCCACCTCGTAGCCCCTCCGGTAGCACCCCCCGCGCCCTCGACCCGCGCGGGACGACACGAACATCGCGGACCCGGTGGGTCCGGTTCCCGGCACTCCGGGGGCCGGACCCACCGGGCGTTCCGCCGTGGCATCAAGTGCCCGCGCCTGCGCAGGAAGCTGACACGTTTCGCCGTGGTTCGGCCACCCCGTCGTTGAGAGGCTTGATCTCGCCGGCAAGCAACGGGGGGAAGACCTCTTCCCATCGATTTCCCAGCGATCTTCTGTCGATTCGTGGAGGCGATGATGAGCGTCAAGGCTGGTGTCCGGGCGGGGAGCACCGTACTGATGGCCGTGGTGGGGGCGTGGGCGATGGTGGCGCCGGCCCAGGCGTCGCCCGCCGGGTGGGAGACCCCGGCGGACGTCCGCCCGGCGGTGGTCCACTGGTCGGTGGTGGTGGAGTCGTCCGGGAAGCTGTGGGACTCCCTGCGGACCGCCCTGGACGAGGTGCGGGGCGTCAATGGTTGGCAGTGAGGCGGCCGTGGCCGGGCACGAGGTGCGGGTGGCCGCGGCCACCGCCGCGGCGGGGGCCGCGGAGACCGCGTCGATCCGGCTGGTGGCGCTGCTGCCGGTGGGTTGGGGCTGTCACCAGCGGATCGAGGACGGACACATCGTGTTGCGGGTGCTTGCGCCCGGGGACCGGGGGGCCGACGCGGTGGCGGACTGGCTCGCCGGGGCCCTCGCGGACCGGGCCTTAGCGCACTGGGAGGCGCTCGCGCCGGGCGGCTGAGGCCCGGCGGGCGCGGCCCGTCAGACCCAGCCCCTTTCACGTGCCAACAGCGCTGCCTGGGCCCGACCGCCGGCGCCCAGGACGCGCAGCAGCTCGGCGATGTGCCGCCGGTAGGTGCGCACCGAGATGCCGAGGTTGCGGGCGCCCGTCTCGTCCTTGCCGACCCGGCACATCTCGGCGAGCACCAGCTTCTCCACCGCGGAGAGCGGGTAGGCGGCCGGGTCCCCGGAGCCCTCGGGGCCGGGCAGGTCGGCGGCCTCGTCCCAGATCTTCTGGAACAGCGCGAAGGCGTTGGCGACGAGGCCGGGTTGCCGGGTGAGCAGGGCGCCGCGGGAGGTGTCGGCGGGGTCGGCGGGCACCAGGACCGTCTGGCGGTCGTACAGCAGGATGCGCTCGGAGAGTGCGTCGATCACCTTGATCTCGGCTCCCTGGGCGGCCAGTTCGTGCAGGTAGGCGGCGGTCGGCGGATGGTCGAGCGCCCGACCGAGGATGACGCTGCGGATGCGGACGCCGCGGCGCAGGCAACGGGCGTCGAGGGGGCGGGCGTGGGCGATGTTCTCCGGGGTCAACTCGGTGTACGGCTCGACGGAGAGGATCTCCTCGCGGGCGAAGAAGGCCAGGTCGTCGATCCGGGTGCGGATCTCGGAGAGCACTTCCAGGCGTTCCACGTCCTGGGCGGGCCGGGAGCCGGCGCCCTGTTCGCGGCGCAGCTCGCCGACCAGGTGACGGGCCTGGGTGACCTGCTGCAACTCCTCGTGGAGGGTCTGGAGGCGGACGCGGATCAGCCGGTCCACCGCCAGCTCCGGCTCGGTGGGGGCCAGTTCGCCCGTCCCGTCGACCCGCAGCAGTCCGAGGGCGATCAGGCGCTCCCGGGCGGCGGTGACCTCCTCGGGAGGGGCGTGGTGCAGCAGGTGCACGTCCTCGCCGGAGGTGTGCGGGTTGCGCAGGAAGTGTCGGTAGAGGCGTTCCGCGGTCGGATCGAGACCGAGTACCGCCATGCTGCTGCCGCTCATTGTTCCCCCGAAGTGCTGACGCTGCCGTGTGGTGCCGCCCGTCACCAGCGGGTCGCGGGCCCGGTCACAGGCCCGCGGCGATGGTGTCGCGCACGGGGATCGTAAGACATCGGTAAAGGAGAAACGGGGGTTCCATGAGGGGCTGTGACGCAGTTGTGGAGGATCGAAAGGCCAGTTGGGGAGTGGTGAAGTGAGAATGCTGACCGAGCCGGCAGTCCACGGTCCGCTGGATTTCTCCGTGCTCACGGACCGGGAGCGGGAGGTGCTCCGCTTGCTCTCTTCGGGTGAGACCAACCGGAGGCTGGCCCGGCACCTGGGCATCGCCGAGCGCACCGTGCGGGCGCACACCGCGAGCATCGTGCGCAAGCTGAGCCTGCGCTCCAAGTTCGAGGCGGCGCTGGTGTCGCATCTGCACGCGGAGCAACTCGCGGCCGGGCCGCACTTCCCGGCCCGGGCCGCGGGGTAGGCCCGGCGGGGCGGACGGTCACGGGAGTGACGGAAGGGGGCCGGGGGGGCGGGGGGGGGGGCCGGGCCCCCCCCCCCCCCCCCGCCCGGGGGGGGGGGGGGGGGGCCCGCCCCGCGGGCGCGGCGC